>NZ_JARFPL010000006.1:0-80183 GCF_029167205.1 Candidatus Methanocrinis alkalitolerans | reverse complement strand
GAAATGGAACGAGGAAATGGAACGAGGAAATGGAACGAGGAAATGGAACGAGGAAATGGAACGAGGAAATGGAACGAGGAAATGGAACGAGGAAATGGAACGAGGAAATGGAACGAGGAAATGGAACTGGAACGTTAAAACGGGACGAGGGCGATCGTCCTCCATTAAAACGGTTTGGCGCGGCGAAGAGGTTGCGCCGGCCATTTCATATCAAAGGAGAGATAATTTCAGACCTTGTGGGCTATTGCGAACCTTCGCATGACCCTGTCGACCGATATGGTGACCTTGTCTCCGACCTTCGTATCTGAGACGAAGATGACAAAGCCCTCAACCCTGGCGATGCCGTCCCCCTGCCTTGATATGTCCTCAATCTCCACTTCGTACGTCTTTCCAGCTTCAACTGGAGAAGAGTCTGTGAACCCGCCACTGCTGAAGGATCCTCGATTGTCTCCGTACAATTACTTCACATCCATTTTGCGAAAAACCGTAAAAGCACAGCCTCGCACGTCATCCGACTATGCGAGGGGGTTATTTAAATCTATTCCCCCCGAACCTGAGGCGAGGGGACGACGGTCGGGGGTGCGGATCCGTCGCCATCTTCCGTCAATCCAGATGGCAGAGGTCATGGGAGACGAATTCGTCCCCCTCCCTCCTCATCTCGCAGACTATCCTCCCGTCGACGAGCCGGAGGATACGATCCGTCTTCTCCGCCATCGCCATGTCGTGGGTGACGAGGATGAAGGTCTGGTTCATCTCGCGGTTGAGCTTTCTCAGCAGCTCGTATATCATGTCGGAGCTCTTGGTGTCGAGGTTACCCGTCGGCTCGTCGCCGATGACGATGGAGGGGTGGCCTGCCAACGCCCTGGCCACCGCCACCCTCTGGTTCTGGCCGCCGGAGAGCTGGTTGGGCCTGTTGTTCAGCCTGTCGCCGAGCCCCACCTCTTCCAGGAGGGCGATCGCCCGCTGCCTCGCCTCCTTCCTCTCGACGCCGGCGATGAGGAGGGGCATCATCACGTTCTCTACGGCGTTGAACTCGGGAAGGAGGTGGTGAAACTGGAATATGAACCCCAGCTCCTTATTTCTCAGCCTCGCCCTCTCCGCCGGGGTCGCCTTCGTTATATTCTGCCCCTTCAGCCAGATCTCCCCGGAGGTGGGGGTGTCCAATAGGCCGATCATGTTGAGGAGGGTCGATTTGCCGCTTCCGCTGGGCCCCACGATGGAGAGAACCTCCCCCTCCTCGATCGTCAGGTCGACGTCGTCCAGGGCCACCAGCTCAACGCCATCTCCATAGACCTTCCGCAGCTTCTTGATATCGATGATTTTGCTCAAAGCCAAATCGCCTCCAAATTTATTATATTTCGCCAATCGGGTGATGGGCTTCATTCTGTAGCTATCGCCTCCACGGGGTCGAGCCTGGAGGCCTTGAAGGCGGGGTATATCCCCGCCAGGAAATTTACGAGAACGGCGAAGAGGGCGACATAGAGGAACGTCCCAAAGTCCAGGACGACGGTCATCCGGGTGGCTATGTATATCTCCGCCGGAACCTCGATCGTACCTATCAGCTTTGCCGCAACGTAAGCGAGGCCGCCGCCTAGGAGGGCAGAGGGAGGACCGAGGATGACGGACTCCAGGACGAAGACTTTCATGATAGACCTTCTGGTGGCGCCCATGGCCATCAGGATCCCTATCTCCTTGGTCCTGCGGCTTATTATCATTATCATGGTATTGGCGATCCCAAAGCCCGATATTATGAATATCAAGAGGTAGAACATATAGGAGTAGATCTGCTGGGTGTCCAGCTGCTCCAGGATCTCCCTGCTCTTCTCCTGCCAGCTCTCGGCCTTGTAGAGGGTCCTCTCGTTGAGGTCGGCGGCGACAGTGGGGGCTGCATATATGTCCGATAGCCTCACCCCCACCTCGGATACCACGTCCCCCTCCCCCAGGAGCTCCTGGGCGGTATCGAGGGGGAGGTATACCAGGGACCTGTCGAGCCCCGTTCCGGTCCTTATGATACCGACCGCCGTCACCTGGAGGGTCGAATCTCGCCTCGTTATCCTGAACTTGTCTCCAACATTGAGGTCCAGGTCGTCGGCGAGGTCGGTCCCCACCACGGCGGCGAGCCTCCTGTAACGCAGGTCGCCGTAGTCGCCGGAGATGACGTCGTCTCTGACCCTCAGGAGCATATCTTCCAGTACCGGGTCGGCGCCGATGAAGGTCACCCCCTCGACGTTGTTCTTGTGTTTTGCGGCCGCCATCCCCGAGACCCTCGGCGAAGCCACGATGACCCCTGGACTCCCGGACGCCATCCCCGAAACGGTCCTGTAGAGGTGGATGTAGTCCTCCCCCTCCTTCGGCCCTATCGTTATATGCGGAGCGTTCTCGACGGTGTTCTCGATGATGTTCTCTCGATACCCCTCGGTGATCCCTATCAGGACGACGATCACCCCCACCGCCAGTGCGACGGAGAGGACCGTGAAGAGGACCATCCTTGGATTTCCGAGGATATGCCGTTCTGCGATCGATAGCTCGAACATCTCTTCAACCTCGCAGGGCGACTACAGGGTCCAGATGCGACGCCTTGTGGGCCGGGTAGACCCCCGCCGCCATGCTCAAGGCCAGCGCCAGTAGCGGGAAGGCGATGAGGTCCACGGGATCGACGATGAACTGGATCAATATCGGCTGAGGGGCGTTGGGCGCTGTTATTACGTACTCCTGGCTGTGCAGGTAGACCGATATGGCATAACCGACGACGGTCCCGAAGGCTCCGCCGGCGATGCCCAGGAACCCGCTCTCGATGAGAAATATCCTCCTGATGGTGGAGGAAGAGGCGCCCATCGCCATCATCATCCCTATAGCCCTCGTCTTCTCGAGGACTACCATATTCATGACGTTGGCGATCCCGAAGGAGGCGATCAGAAGCAAGAGAGCCAGGATCAGGTTGTTGGAGAACTTCTCAAAGGCGAGGGTCTCCTCGAACTCGGGAAAGAGCGTCCTCCAGCTCTCTGCCTCGTATCCGAGGGCCGAGATCTCGGCGGCGATCTCGTCGGCCCGATAGGGGTCGGCGGTCTTGACGTTTATGTAAGTTATGACGTCCCCCTCGCCAAGAAACTTTTGCCCCGTATCGAGGGAGACGAAGGCAGACCGGTCCCACTCTTCGACCCCCGTCCTGAAGACCCCCGCCACCACCAGGTTCATGGTGGTGGCGTCGGGAAAGCTGGCGACGACGTCGTCCCCGATCTTCACGTCCAGCCTGCGGGCCATCTCCTCCCCCAGGACGACCCTTCGGCCGCTGGAGATGCCCCGCAGGTCCCCCTCGATCATGTACTTGTCGCCGATGCTGGTGACGACGTTCAGCTGCTCGGGGATCGCGCCCTCCATCTCGACGTTCTCGACCTTCCCCTCAAAGGAGAGGGCGGCCGTGGTGCTGAGGGCGGGAGAGACGGCCACGACCCCGGGGATCGTCCAGATGAACTCCATCAGGGTCTTGTAGAGGTATATCTGCTCCTCTCCGTCCTTGGGGGTGACGAGGACGTGGGGTGCCAGCTCGAAGATTATCTGGAAGAAGGTCTCGAAGCTCCCGTTCATCAGCGACCTCATGATTATGATGATAGCAACGGCTAGGCCTACGGCTCCTACGGCGAGGGCTGTCTGCCTCTTTCTGGTTCTTATGTGCTTGATCGCCACGAAGAGCTCGAGGAAGGGATCCCCCCCAGATATCAGGCGGAATATCAACGACGCCAATAACCGTTCTTCGGATCTTATTTAAAAAGATCGGGCTCCATCGACCTCCATCTCCCCAACCAGAGCCGGGGATATGATAGGCCCTTCCACCCAAGAGAACCCTGCGGTCACCCCCGGAGGGCGACGACGGGATCGAGCTTCGATGCCTGGTGAGCGGGGTAGACCCCGGCGGCTACGGAGAGGAGGAGGGTGACCAGGGGGAAGATGAGAAGGTCCCGGGGATCGACGACGAAGTTGAGATAGATCGAGAAGCCGGGGCCGGAGGATAATGCGATGGCGAGGCTGTTGACGTAGGCTGCGATTCCGTAGCCTATGAGGCAGCCCGCAGTACCGCCGGCTAGACCGAGCACGCCGGCCTCTATGAGGAAGATCCTCCGGATGATCGATGAGGTGGCTCCCATGGCCATCATCATCCCTATCTCCCTAGTCTTCTCCAGGACCAGGAGGTTCATGATGTTGGCGATCCCGAAGGCGGAGATGATTATCACGAGGAGCATGATCATGGTGTTGGAGAGCCGACGGCTCTGGATACTCTCGACGATCCCCGACTGGCTCTGCCAGCTCTCGGCGTTGTAGCCCAGCTCTCTGAGTGAAGCTGCCACCTCGTCGGCCCGGTATATGTCATCGAGCTTTATCTGGACCTCGGTTATGACGCTCCCCTCCCCGAGGAAGTCCCTCGCGGTCTTCATGGAGACGTAGGCGTAGTTCGTCGAGAAGCCCCCGGTGTCGAAGATCCCCGTCACCACGAGGTTCAAGGTCCTGGCGTCGGGAAAGCTCGCCCTGACGGTATCGCCGAGCTTCAAATCCAACCGCTCCGCCATCTCCCTATCCAGGGCAACCCTCCTCCCGGTCTCGATGGAGTCGAGGTCTCCTTCCACCATGTAGTCGAGGCCTATCCTCGATATCTTGTTCAGCTCGTCGGGAACGACCCCCCTGAGGACTACGTTCTCGACCTTCCCGCCATAGGATAGGGAGGCGGCCGTCGATAGAGCCGGGGAGGCGGCCGTCACCCCCGGGATCGTCCAGACCGCATCGAGGAGGGTCTTATAGAGGTATATCCGGCTCTCGCCGTCCTTGGGCAGGACGGTGACGTGGGGGACGAACTGGAAGATTATGTCGTTGATCGTACCCTCAAAGCCGTTTATCAGGGACCGGAAGAGGATGGTGATGGTGACGGCGAGGGCGACGGCACCCACCGCTAAAAGGGTCTGCCTCCTCCGGGCAGTGAGGTGCTTTCTTGCGGCGTAAAGCTCGAACAAGAGATCTCATCTCGGGGGATTTTGGTCTCCCTTACCCTAGCTGCCCGACCCTATTTATAAAGTCCCGCCGTCTCCGACCCGTCCGATCAAAGTTGCGATAAGACGAGATATCAGAGAGAGGTCTCAGAGAGAGGTCTCAGAGGGGAACCTCTTCCGCCTCTTCCACCGAGTAGTTCTCGTGGACGACCTTGCAGAGCCTCTTGACGAAGAGGGTCGGGTCTTGGGCCTGGAATATGTTCCTGCCTATGGAGAGGCCGGCGCCGCCGACGCTGATGGAGTCGCGAACCATCTCCAGGACCTGGTGCTCCGTCTCCATCTTGGGGCCGCCGGCGATCACCACGGGGACGCTGCAGCCCTTGACGACCTCCTTGAAGGTCTCGGGAGATCCGGTGTAGTTCGTCTTGACGATGTCGACGCCGAGTTCGGCACCGATCCGGGCGGCGTGCCTGACGTACTCGACGGCGTGCTCCGAGGAGACCTTCGGACCCCTCGGGTACATCATGGCGAGGAGCGGCATCCCCCAGCGGTCGCAGCTCCGGGCGACCCGGCCCAGATCCATGAGCATCTGGGCCTCGTCCTCGGCCCCGACGTTGACGTGGATGCTGACGGCGTCCGCCCCGATCCTGATGGCGTCCTCCACCTCGGTGACCAGGACCTTGTGGTTTGGATCGGGGCCGAGGCTGGAGCTGGCGGATAGGTGGACGATCAGCCCCACGTCCCGGCCGTAGCCCCGGTGGCCGTGGAGGGGGAGGCCCATGTGGCCGAGGACGGCGTTAGCCCCACCCTCCGCCACCCTGTTGACAGCCTCCTGCAGGTCGATCAGCCCTCCGATGGGCCCCACCGTCAGGCCGTGGTCCATGGGGACGATGACCGTCCTGCCCGTCCTCCTGTTGAAGATCCTCTCCATCCTGATGGACTTTCCGACGTTCCTCATGGGGGAAGGGCTTTGGAGAGTTGAGATTAAAAGGTGATGGTCAGTTCTGAAATAGACCGAATTATTTAATTACTTTAGGATCTATCATAAATGGGGATTGTCTATGAGAATATTCGAAGCCGTTTTATTGGGATTGATAGTGCTCTTGGCGTCTGGGTCCTCCTCTTTGGGGGCCGACGACGGATCCGACGTATCGACGTTGGCGGTCTCCGGCACCGGCGAAGCGACCGCCGACGCCGACATCGTCACCATCGTTCTGGGGGTCCAGACCAGGGACGAGAGCGCCGCAGCGGCGGTAGCAGAGAACGGACGGATGATGGTCGACGCCATAGAGGCCTTGAAGGCGGCCGGGGTCCCCGAGGAGGAGATCAAGACATCCCGGTTCTCCATCTCTCCCACCAGGGACTGGATAGACGGCAGGCTCTCGGATAAGGTCGTCTTCGAGGTAAATAACCAGATCACCTTCACATTAGACCTCGCCGATGAGATGGATATCGGAGCGTTCCTGGACGCAGCGGTGGGGGCGGGGGCGAACACCGTCGAGAGCGTCACCTTCGCTCTCCAGGACCCGAAGCCCGTCCAGGAGGAGGCGCTGGTGGAGGCAGTCGTAGACGCCATGGGGAAGGCAGGGGTGATCTCGCAGGCCGCCGGGGTGAGCCTGGGGAGGGTCCTCTCGATATCTGAGGGCGGATACTCGCCCATCCCCATGGCTGAGAGCAGGGCATACCTCGCCGCCGACGCTTCTGCGATGACTCCGATCGTCCCCGGGGACGTGATGGTGACCGCGACGGTCACCATCACCTACGAGATCCAAAGCGAAGTAGTCACACCCCCCTGACCGGGCCGAGGGGTACGCCCCAGGGCGGACCCCCTCCGATTTTTCACCACCTTCATTCAGATCACCGGAAGGGAGCGGACCATCCCGACTCGTCAAACCTGCCAAACCCGGCACCATATTCAGCATAATCTGATTTTTCAGAAAAGTTTTAATATTCAGAGATCCTCTGACCAACCAGAGATGAGGTGCGACTTTGGCTCCAAGGATTGAGAAAGGCGGAAGAGACAAAGAGGACTGCTGCCCATCGGGAAGATCGAGCTGCTGCAGAGTGGAATCGATCGTCAGCATCGACGAACGGGGGCAGATGGTCCTCCCCAAGGACGTACGGGAGAGGGCGAAGATCAGGGCTGGCGATAAGCTGGCGGTGGTCTCCATTAAGGGTCAGGACGGCGATATATGCTGCCTCGCCCTGATCAGGGCCGAGGAGATGGAGGAGATGGTGAAGTCGATCCTCGGCCCCGTCATCAACGACCTCTTCAAGGGCCGAGTATGATTATATATAAATTCTTATATTTTTGTTATGCTCGTCGATGGTGAGGATATGAAAGATGATGACGTCAAGAGGGTCGTGAAGGACAGGTACGGCCGCGTGGCGAGGGAGGCGGGATCTTGCTGCTCGTCCTCGTGCTGCGGGACGGCAGAGCCGAGAGAGGTAGGAAAGAAGATAGGATATTCAAAGGATGATCTGGCCTCTGCACCCCAGGGAGCGAATCTGGGTCTCGGCTGCGGAAACCCCATCGCCATCGCCTCGATCCAGGAGGGTGAGACGGTTCTGGACCTGGGGTCAGGGGCTGGCTTCGACTGCTTCCTGGCATCGGAGAGGGTCGGACCGGCGGGGAAGGTTATAGGGGTGGACATGACGGGGGAGATGGTCGCCCGGGCGGAGGCCAACGCCTCCAGGGGCGGCTACAAAAATGTGGAGTTCAGGCTTGGGGAGATCGAGTCCCTCCCCGTAGAGGACGGGTCCGTCGACCTGATCGTCTCCAACTGCGTCATCAACCTCGTCCCAGATAAGAAGGCGGCCTTCAAAGAGGCCTATCGGGTCCTGCGCCCCGGAGGGAGGATGATCGTCTCCGACATCGTCCTCCATGGGATACTTCCAAAATTCATCAGAGAATCTGTCGAAGCCTACGTCGGCTGCGTCTCCGGGGCGGCGGAGAAAGAAGAGTATCTCGCCTCGATGAGATCGGCGGGTTTCGAAGACGTCAGGGTGATGGAGGAGGCGGCCTTCTCCCTCGACTGCGTGAACTGCGGTCCCGCAGACCGGAAGATCCTGGATGGGCTGGAGATATCCGAAGAAGAGCTGAAGGGAGGCGAGAAGGCGATCGTCAGCATGACGGTCCGGGCTGTAAAGCCGGTGACTGCATAAAATATAGGGGTCCTAAAATGTAAGGGTCCGACAGCCTTCGAATGCTGCCGGACGGCCATTTTTTGATCCGATGATCTCGCCACGGCAGGCCGCTGCTCATCCCGCGTCGTAGTAGCAGACGGCGTCCACCTCCAGGACCGTCGGGGACCCGAGCTTGAAGCCCTTTGCGCCCCTCACCCGGCCGTGACCGACCATGGCGAGCTGGACCCGGGACGCCTGAGCTTCCCTCTCTTCATAGAAGTCGGCCCCCGCCTGGACGACCTTGTGGGTCACCATCTGGATCTCCCTGATCCTCGCCAGCATCCCCCCGGTCCCGGTGACGACGTCGGGGCCGCTTGCCTCCGTCAGGAATATGACGTCTCCGGGGCCCGATTGGAGGAGTGCAATGAAGTTGTTGGGGCTTCTGATCTCCAGGGTCCTGATCCCGTTGGCCAATAGCTCCCTGATCACCTGTCTAGATATCCCCGTAAGTGCTACGCATTCCATGATCATCACCCGTACATCGGGAACTGGAGCTCTTTTCTCCCCGGAACCTCTTCGGCGGAGGAGCTCTGAACCTGCTCTGCCAGCTTCTGCATCTGCAGCTCGATCTCATCTGCCCTCTCCTCCAGCTCCGTCGTATCGACGTTGAGGCCGTAGAGGGTGTTGAGCATCTTGACGGTGACGACGGCGGCCCTCGGGTCGGGGGCCATGCTGTGGGTCTCCCCCAGGAGACATACCGCCGGCACCTTCCGGAGGAGACACTCGTTCATGACAGACCCCGAGATCCCCGATATCGTCCCGAACTCGAAGACCTCCACCTGGCCCTTTATCCTCTCCAGCATCTCCTCGGTGGTGGCGGCGCCGAAGACCCGCTGCTCTTCGCCGATCACCGTTATCCCCGCAAGACAGACCATCTCCTTCGCCCCGATAGACTCCGCCCAGGATACGATCCCCCGGGCGAGGTCGTAGGAGGCGGCCGGATGGACGGGTATGTCGGAGCTGACCACCACCACGCCCAGGTCCTTCTTCTCGTAGATCCTCACGGGGAGGTGGGCCAGACCCCCCACCAGGACCGACATCGGCGGAAAGAACCTCGAATCTATGGCGCCGAGGTAGTCCATCTCCAGCTTGTTGATGACGTACTGGCTTGCGATATTTCCGATCAGCCCGATCCCCGGGAACCCCTCGATGACCACCGGGTTCTCGGACTGAGGCTTTTCAGCTCTGACCTGAACTTCGTCAGTCATGAAAATATCTTACCCTCTGATGGGTGATAAGAACATCGGTCTTCTCACTCAAAATAGCATCTGAAAGAGAATTGATCATGATCATATCCTGAGAGGGTGCGACCCGAGCGGGCTTTAGGGTTGATCAAATTTCATGGGTCATCGGTTAAGGAGTTTAAGCTACACAATATTGCTATTTTTCACACGAATTATGCGTCATCTAGATTTAATCCAATTTCAAGACTGACTTGCTGTAGCCTTTTTGACCAAGCCAATCTCACCGTACTTGCTACCGAGATCGCTGCCTCATCGCGATTCTTCTCTTAACCGATGACCAATGGATCAAATTTTGTTATCGAGCGACATATGACCCATTTCGGAGGCCTCCACCGAAGTGGAGATGTTTAAAATCCGCCTTGAGGATGGAAGATTTATCCAGCTGCAGTCCCGGACCATTTTGCTCCCCAGGATCCCTCTGAGGATGCAATAGCGACAGAATAGCGACATCTCGCAGTCCCCGCAGACCTCATTGCCAGGGACGCGGGCCCCAGCAAGGGCTTCCGTCAGAGGGTTGCTGAAGACCTCTTCGATCTCCCCTTCCACGAGGTTTCCTATGACCATCTCCTCCGGGCCGAAGGTGGCACAGGGGCGAATATTGCCCCAGGGGTCCATGGCATAAGTTCTATAACCGGCTCCGCAGCCCTCCTCCTTCTCCAGGCTGCATACGGCCTCATCAGATAGTACAGACAAAAATCCCCGATATCTCCTTGCGAGTTCTTCCTCCGCCTGCATCACCTCTCTCCCATCCAGGTTCCATCCCGGTGGAGCCCACTCCCTCCCCCTGCCGAGGGGCAAAACTGGGGTATAGCTGAACGCCGCGGCCCCGAGATCCCTTGCCAGGAGCAAAGTCTTCTCTATATCGCTGAAGCTCTCCTCGTCAACGCACATCGATACCCGCACCTTGACACCAAGATCGCTGAGAAGCTTGATGTTATCGACTGTTCGCCTGAAGGCTCCAGGGACTCCTCTTCGCAGATCATGAGCGTCCTCTTCTGAGCAATCTAAGCTTATGCTCAGAAGGAGTCTATCCCCTAAGGATCTGAACCTTTCAGCCATATCATGGGTGATTAAAGTGCCGTTGGAGAGAACCCCTACGAGTTCAAATCTATCTGCACAAAATGAGAGGATCCGAAGGAAATCCTTGTGCAAAAGTGGCTCTCCTCCGGTAAGCTCCACAGATCGTAGCCCAGATTCTGCAAGCCTCTCCAGCACGTTTAGGAGAGTCTCCGTCGGCATATACTCGTCTTTGCTCGGTTCGCTCTCGCGGTAGCAATGACGGCATCTCAAGTTGCATCCGGCCGTGAGCTCGATGCTCATATGCGGCGGGATGTAGGCAGATCTCGATCCAGTGATTCTAATGCTGCTTTGCGACGGCTCATCTGCCAAGATGAGATGCCCAGAGCTAACAAGACGGGATATGAGCATCAGAAACTTGAGATCTCCATAGTCCTCGCTCCATGATCGAGGAACGGCATCAACCACCTTATGGACACCATCGCAAGCCGCGAGAAAATCTGCCTCTTCGATGCTGAGCGAGATGGGATCGTAACCCATAAAGAGGGTGCCACCCTTCATATTCAGGTGGATATCATTGCCAGGCTGCAAGATGGGGTATTGATCCCAGACGCTCGTCATTTTCCGATCATCCCATGGACCTTCAACAATCGTAGCCGGGTCGAGCCGATGTCTGGCTCGTGAAACTCCCCCCCAGGAA
Organism: Candidatus Methanocrinis alkalitolerans; assembly: GCF_029167205.1. Lineage (NCBI taxonomy): Archaea > Methanobacteriati > Methanobacteriota > Methanomicrobia > Methanotrichales > Methanotrichaceae > Methanocrinis > Candidatus Methanocrinis alkalitolerans. The sequence goes on along the minus strand of NZ_JARFPL010000006.1, from coordinate 69,060 downwards.
GAAAGTGGCCCACAAGAACGCACTTCCTGAACCGGCGTTTATGCTTCCGCAGAGGGAGCAAAGGCCACATACTCCACACGTCCCACACCGATTTGCTGCGGTTAAGCCCGGCCCATCGACGATCCTGGCAAGGCTGGCCCGTATCTCGGGGGGCACCTTGACGCAAAATCCGAATCTCTCCAAAGTTCCAAATCCGTCCCGCTTCAACTCGTCCCGAAAGTCCTTGTCCTTGAGAACCAAGGCAAAAAACCTGTTGAACTCTTCAGGGGTCATCAAGCCGTCTTCTTCCATATCCTTCCACCTCTACATTCTCGCCAAATTGTCCCGCATCTTCAAATTGGCTTTCTTGAATATAGCATATGTTAGAGGAATAACATTTATATCTTATGGTAACTAATTGGAAACCATATAAAGGCCATAATCAGAATATGTGAACCGTTTGATCCAATATACCAAGGCTGATTTTCAACAGTTTTTCCTATCTGTTGAAGCAACATATAAAGAAGAATATTCGTGGATGATGAGATGACTGAAAATAAGAAAGATGGTAGAGAGCCGGAAAAGTCTGAGGAGAGGGAATCCTTCAAAAACACCCTCCTTCCGGGGATTCTGGGACTGATAGTCGACCTCATAATGGAGACGATCTCCAGCCTCTCTGCCTCCGAAAAGATGATGGTCATCATCTGGCTATCCGTCGTCTAATCGGGGGCCGAGGTTGCCGGGAAGCGCCCCAAGAGTTTTCGCATATCCTCCAGGGCAAAGACCCTCATGACCCTCGCCTTCATCATCGCCGTCATCCTCGTCCTCGCAGCATCATTCATCCTGGGTTTCAGCCTCGCAGCCACCGCCTTCCTGGTGGGATGGACGGTCCTCATGGCCTTCGCCTTCCGCTTCGCCGAGACTATCTCGGAGGGGAACGCCGCCGCAAAAGTCGCCATGACCAGAGTTGCGGCCTTCACCCTCGGCGCCGCCATCTCCATCGGCGGAGCTCCGGTGGTCGATCAGTTAGTGGGGGGGCAACCTAATCTGATCATAGAGAACAACTGTTATCGAAATCTTGAATACACCCCCCTGGGGATCAGCATCCATACCGGGGAGTCCAAGGACCTGATAATCCCACCCATCGTCGTCGAGGTCGAGCACCTTGGAGATCGGATCGGCGTCGTAGGATCTCACGGCCCAGTGGTCGAGCTTCCCGCCATGGCGGGCGTCGAGATACTCATCGACGATCAGCGCCTGCAACCTGGTGATTCAAGAAGGATAGATCTGGGGGACGGCAGAGTACACATTCTCACAGTAAGCTGCTAGCTTGCGATCCTTCGACGATATCCAGATGATATTTTTTTCGTCGGAGAGATGAGGACCTAATAGGATATCGCCTCTGTGAGAACCTATTAATCTCATCAGCACCTTATCTGTAATAACAATAGCAAGGGAGGTTATAGTTGATGGGATTCAAAAGCGTCGATGGAAAAAACCGGGGCAAGATAGTTCTTTACGCCCTCAGCACCTGTGTCTGGTGTAATAAGACAAAAAAGCTCCTCGCAGACCTGGGGGTGGAGTACAGCTACGTCTACGTCGATCTCCTGAAGGGTGACGATAGAAAGAGCGCCCTTGAAGAGATGAAGCAGCACAACCCCAATGCCACCTTCCCCACCACCGTCATCGACGACGATAAGTGCATCATCGGTTTCAAGGAGAAGGAGATAAAGGAGGCTCTGAGGCTATGAGCGATTCTGAACCCTCCCCCGAGGAGGTGGAGTCTTTCCGCCTTCAGCTGGATAGAGAAGCAGAGGAGATGGGCTACCACCTCAACCCCGACCTCGACTTCACTAGAAACCTGGTGCGTGGCCTTATTGTGAACGAGAGGCGGTACGGATACCATTCCTGCCCCTGCAGGCTCGCCTCCGGAGACAGAGACGACGACCTGGACATAATCTGCCCCTGCGACTATCGGGACCAGGACCTGAACGATTACGGAGCCTGCTACTGCGCCCTCTACGTCTCCGACGAGGTATTATCCGGGGAGCGGGACCTTGCGCCGGTCCCCGAGAGGCGACCGTCCCCCGAGGAGAGGGAGAAGACGGCTAAGGACTTCTCCGCCCCCGCCAGCGAAACCCTCTCTTCTCTGACGTACCCGGTCTGGAGGTGCAAGGTCTGCGGATACCTCGCCGCAAGAGATGAGCCGCCGGGGATCTGTCCCATATGCAAGGCGAAGATGGACCGGTTTGAGCGGTTCATCTGAACCGCCATGGCAACTGGGGGTCAAGACCTTGGCAGAAGAGGATCTGAAGAGGGCCGATCTGAAGATCTCGGGCATGACCTGCGCCTCCTGCGCCTCCGCCGTCGAAGAGGCGCTCGGCGGGGTGGATGGGGTATCCGGGGCGAGGGTGAACCTGGGGACACAGACCGCCTCCGTCGACCTCGACCCCACCAGGGCGAACCTCGCGGACCTGGAGAGGGCGGTGAACGATGCGGGTTACTCTGTCGTCACCGAAACCGTCGTCCTGAAGATAGGGGGGATGATGTGTGCGTCCTGCGTCTCCTCGGTGGAGGAGGCGATCGGCGGGGTGGAAGGGGTATTTGAGGTCAGCGTCAACCTCGGCGCTGAGAGGGCCCGGGTCGCCTACAACTCCAAGGTCGCCTCCGTCGCCGATATGAGGGCCGCCATCGAGGAGGCGGGCTACGAGTATCGAGGGGTGGCGGGAGAGGAGACCGAAGAGAGCGAGAGGGAGGAACGGGAGGAGAGGGAGAGGCGCCTCGGTGCCGAGAGGCGGAAGATCCTTATCGGTTTTTTCGTCGGGTCCTTCCTGATGCTCCTGGATATGGCCCACCTCCATACTCCGGTTCCGATGCCGATCCTGATGCTCGTCATATCAGCCCCCGTCTTCGTCTACCTCAGCCGACCGATCTTCTCGGCGGGGCTTTTGGCTCTCCGCCACCGGTCCCTGACGATGGACGTCATGTACTCCATGGGGATAGGGGTCGCCTTCATATCGAGCCTCATGGGGACCTTCGGGGTCCTTCTGACCCCGGAGTTCATGTACTACGAGACCGCCGTCTTCCTCGCCGCCTTCCTGACTCTGGGCAGGTACCTGGAGACGAAGGCGAAGGGTAGGACCTCTGAGGCGATAAAGAAGCTGATGGGGCTACAGCCCAAGACCGCCACCGTCCTGCGGGACGGCCGGGAGGTGGAGGTGGCGGCCGCCGACCTCCTCGCTGGGGATGTGATCCTAGTCCGGCCGGGGGAGAAGGTCCCCGCCGACGGGGTCGTCCTGGAAGGCGAGAGCTACGTCGACGAGTCGATGATAACAGGCGAGCCTATCCCCGTCTTCAAGAAGAAGGGGGACGCCGTAGTCGGGGGGACGCTCAACAAGAACGGCGCCATCAGGTTTGAGGCTTCAAAGGTGGGACGGAAGACGGCTTTGGCACAGATCATATCCCTGGTGGAGGAGGCACAAGGGTCGAAGCCCTCGATCCAGAGGGTGGCGGATAGAGCCGTCACCTTCTTCATCCCCTCGGTCCTGGCGGCAGCGGCCACCACCTTCCTCCTCTGGCGTTTCGTCCTGGCCGACCTCGTCGCCGGAGACCCCCTCCTCTTCGCCCTCACCGCCACCATATCGGTCCTCGTCGTCGCCTGCCCCTGCGCCCTGGGCCTCGCCAGCCCCACCGCCATCACCGTCGGCCTCGGAAGGGCGGCGGAGCTGGGGGTCTTGGTGAAGAGTGGCGAGGCGCTGGAGGCATCCGAGAAGATCGACTCCGTCGTCTTCGACAAGACCGGGACCCTAACCGTGGGCAGGCCCGAGGTGACCGACCTGTTGCCCTTCGGGATCGAAGAGAGGGAGCTGCTCCGGATCGCCGCCGGGATCGAGGCGATGTCCGAACATCCTCTGGCCGAGGCGGTGGTGAGGAGGGCGAACTCCCATGGGGTCTCCATCCCCGAGGCCGCCTCCTTTGAGGCCTCCGGAGGAAAAGGGGTCTTCGGCAGGGTCGATGGGACCGACGCCGCCGTCGGAAACAGGATATTTCTTCGGGGTATGGGGATCGATATCCCCGAGGAGATCGACGGAGCCGCCCTCCGGATCGAGGAGGAGGGGAAGACCTCCCTCCTCGTCGCCTTCGCTGGCCGGGTCGTCGGGGTCATAGGCGTCGCCGACGCCCTCAAGGAGAACTCGAGAGAAGCGGTCGGCCGGCTGAAGGAGATGGGCTTTGAGGTGATGATGATCACCGGCGACAACCCTCGAAATGCCGGGATCGTGGCCGAAGAGATCGGTATCGATAGGGTTTTGGCCGAGGTCCTCCCCTCGGATAAGGCCCGAGAGATAAAGAGGCTCCAGGATGAGGGCCAGGTCGTCGCCTTCGTCGGGGACGGGATCAACGATGCCCCCGCCCTCGCCCAGGCCGACGTGGGGATCGCCATCGGAAGCGGGACGGATGTGGCGATCGAGAGCGGCGAGATCGTCCTCATAAGAGACGACCTGATGGACGCGGTGGCGGCGATCGAGCTCAGCCGGAAGGTTATGGGGAGGGTGAAGCTGAACCTCTTCTGGGCCTTCGCCTACAACGGAGCCCTCATCCCGGTTGCAGCCGGCATCCTCTACCCCAACTTCGGGATCGCCTTCCGGCCGGAGTTTGCGGGGCTCGCCATGGCCGCCAGCTCCGTGACGGTGGTGAGCCTCTCCCTCCTGCTGAAGGGGTACGTCCCCCCTTCCAAGAGGGGCGGTGGTTGAAGGGACCCCCGGAAAGATCGTTTGGATGACCAAATCTGGAGATGATAACTTTGGCGATAGATCCGGTATGCAATATGACCGTCGACGAGAAGACGGCGAAGTTCAAGACGGAGTACAAAGGGACCGTTTACTACTTCTGCGCCCCCGGGTGCAAGAGGACCTTCGAGAAGGAGCCGGAGAGGTATCTCAAAGGATGAGGTCCCGGACTGGATAGACGGATCCGACTTCGGAAGAACAGGAGGCAGGCGGATGAAAGAGTATGATCTGATAGTCGTCGGCTCCGGCGCCGGGATGATCGGGGTCTCCCGGGGGACGAGGGCGGGGATGAAGGTCGCCCTCGTCGACCGCGGCCCCATGGGAGGGACGTGTCTCAACAACGGCTGCATCCCCTCGAAGGTCCTCTTATATCCTGCGGACGTCATCAGGACCCTGGAGGCGGCTCATGCCGTCGGCGTCGAGGCCCGGATCGAGGGGATCGACTTCGACCTCATCATGGGGCGGATGCGGGCGATAGTCGACGAAGGAAGAGGCGAGATGGAGAGGTCCGCCGCCAAAAACGAGCACCTCGACTGGTACCGGGGCTGGGGGGAGTTCGTCGGCGACTTTATGATCAAGATCGGAGGCGAGACGATCACCGCCCCCAAGATCTTCATAGCCTCGGGGTCGAGGCCGCTGGTCCCACCCATACCCGGCCTTGCGGAGTCGGGGTACATCGACAACGTCTCCGTCCTATCGCTGGAGCGTCTCCCCGAGAGCCTCATCATCCTCGGCGGGGGTTACCTCGCCTCGGAGTACGGCCACTTCTTCTCCGCCCTGGGCACGAAGGTCACCATCATCGGAAGAAACCGGTTGCTCCTGAAGGACGAGGACCCCGAGATCTGCGGGATCGTGAAACGGCGCCTCTCCAGATACGTCGACGTCAGGACCGGGCACGAGGCGGTGAAGGTGGAGAAGGTGGGAGGGCGCAAGGTCGTCTCCGCCCTGGACCTCGCGGCCGACGCCGTCGGAGAGTTCGCCGCCGAGGAGGTGATGGTCGCCCTGGGGAGGAGACCCAACTCCGACATCCTCAAGCCGGAGAAGACGGGGGTCGAGGTCGACCGCTCCGGCTGGATCGTGGTGAACGACCGGATGGAGACGAGTCGGGAGGGAATATGGGCCTTCGGCGACGCCATAGGAAAGCATATGTTCCGGCACGTCGCCAACCGCGAGGCGAGGGTCGCCTGGAACAACGCCTTCGGCCAATCCGGCCAGAAGATGGACTACCACGCAGTCCCTCATGCCGTCTTCACACATCCCCAGGTGGGGTCGGTGGGGATGACGGATGCGGTGGCGAAGGCCGCAGGATATAAGGTCCTGGTGGGGAGGGCCGAGTACGGCGACGTCACCAAGGGGTACGCCATGGCAGAGGAGGAAAGCCTGGTGAAGGTCGTCGTCAGCGCCGGGGACGGCCGTATTTTGGGCTGCTCCATCGCCGGGACCGGGGCGGCGGAGCTCGTCCAGCAGGTCGTGTACCTGATGAACGCCGGGGACGAGGACTATGGGCCGATCGGGAGGGCTCTGGTGATCCATCCGGCCATGAGCGAGGTCGTCAGCCGGGCCTTCGCCAACCTGATGCCGCCGAAGGAAGATATTCCCCGAGGATCTGGAGGGGGTTCTGACCAAGATATCAGGGCTCTCGATGCCTCCACGAGGGATGAACTATGATGAGAAAAGCCCTGATCGGATCGGCGATCCTATTGGCGGTGGCATTGGTAGTCCTCCTTTTCGCCGGCGGGATCCACCATCCAAAAGAGTATCTCGACCCCTGGGAGAGGTCGTATCATGAGGGGTTTGACGACCCCAGGCTCCAGACGGTCGCCTTCGGGCTCCTCGCCCCCAGCTCCCACAACATCCAGCCCTGGACGGTCCGCCTCGAAGAGGACGGCCTCGCCTTCACCCTCTTCGTCGATCCCAAGCGGCTTCTCCCGGAGGTGGACCCCCTATCAAGGCAGATCGTGGTGAGCCAGGGGACGTTCCTGGAGAACGTCAGGATCGGGGCGGAAGAGCTCGGCTTCACCCCGGAGATCGACCTCTTCACTGAGGGGGAGATCGATCCCGAGGGGTCGGCATCGAGCATGGAGACTAGACCCGTCGCCCGGGTCGCCCTCGTACCTGGCGAGGCGAGGCGGTCGCCTCTGTACGGGGCGATCTTCGACAGGGTGACGACCCGGACCCCTTACCTCGACCGGCCCCTGACCGATGGGGAGGTCCAAAAGCTACTGGACCTGAGCGGCGAGCCCGGAGTTGCCGTCCTGATATTCCAGGAGAAGGCCGACCTGGAGGCGATCCGGGACCTGGCGGTTCGGGGGATTGAGGTGGAGTCGGAGCTTTCCGGCCCCATGAGGGAGACCGGGGAGATCTTCAGGATCAACGAGGGGGAGAAGAACCTCCACCGGGACGGCCTCACCCTCGACTCCCAGGGGATGCCCGGTCTCCTCCAGGCCCTCGTCCAGGGGTTTGGCACCATAATCCCCCTGGGGGATGAGAGGATGGCAGATTCCTGGAGGAAGGGGGAGGTGGAGCGGCTGGAGCGGACCCCCGCCTACGCCATCATCGTCACCGACGCAAACAGCAGAACCGACCAGGTGAGGGCGGGGATCGTCTACCAGCGGCTCCAGCTCGCCGGGACCGTCATGGGGATCAGCATGCAGCCGGTGAGCCAGGTCCTGGAGGAGTACCCCGAGATGGGGGCGCTCTACCTGGAGGTCCACGAGAGGTTCGCCGGGGAGGGCGAGACTATACAGATGCTCGTCAGGATGGGGGAGGCGGAGAAGGCGGTCGGCCACAGCCCCCGAAGGGACGTCATGGACCTGATAGCCGGATGATGTAGCCGGATGATATAAAGCCGGATGAAATGGTCGGATCAACCGTCCGGGCGGATGAATGAAGGGATGAATAGAGTAAGTGATGAAGAAGGGAGGAAGGGAGGAAGGGAGGAAGGGATGAAGGGAGGAAGGGATGAAGGGAGGAAGGGATGAAGAGGCGCGGTCGATGAACGAGTTTCTGGCCCTCGCCCTGGAGGAGGCCCGGGCCGGGATTGAGAACGACGACGGCGGCCCCTTCGGCGCCGTCGTCGTCCGGGATGGCGTCGTCATCTCCAAGGCCCATAACGAGGTCCTGAAGCGTAACGACCCCACCGCCCACGCCGAGATCCTGGCGATCCGGGAGGCCTCCTCGATTTTGGGGCGCTACGACCTCTCGACTTGCGAGATCTACTCGACCTCGCAGCCCTGCCCCATGTGCTTTGCCGCCATCTTCTGGGCGAGGATCAGGCGGCTCGTCTACGGGACGACCCGGGAGGACGTGGCCGGGATCGGCTTCGACGACAGCTTGATCTACCAGGTCATCCGGGGCGAGGCGGAGGCCGAGGAGATGGAGATGGTGAACGTGGACCGGGATAGGTGTATCGAGGTTCTGGAGGAGTGGGAGAGGAGGCCGGGGAGGAGGGTGTATTGAACTGGGAATTTAGATGGAGTTTTCATTGAAGGAATATGTCCTGCGACCGCTCTGAAATTTTGGCCTACAATCATCGGATATCCTGATATAAACCGCCCGGCAAAGACCCAACTATGGCCGACCCCTACGTCCACGGCTACCACCCCCGCGAGAGCACCCGCCTCCAGGACCAGGCGGCGACCCTCGTCGACCTCCTCCACTCCGACACCTCGTACCCGCCGGGGTCCCTCGTCCTGGAGGCGGGCTGCGGCGTCGGAGCCCAGACCCTCCCCCTCGCAAAAAATAGCCCCGGGGCGAAGATCATCGCCCTCGAGATCTCCCGCCCCTCCGCCGCGGAGGCGAGGGGGAGGGCGGCGGCCGCAGGGATCGGAAACGTCCGGGTCCTCCAGGGGGACATCTTCAGCCTCCCCTTCCGGAAGGGGACCTTCGACCATCTCTTCGTCTGCTTCGTTTTGGAACATCTCCCGAGGCCCGTCGAGGCCCTCTCCATCCTCAAGGAGTTCATAAAGCCCGGCGGGACGGTCACGGCGATCGAAGGCGACCACGGCTCCGCCTACTTCTACCCCGACAGCCCCGCCGCCCACAGGGCCATCGACTGCCAGGTGACCCTCCAGGAGCGGGCGGGGGGAAACGCCATGATAGGCCGGGAGCTTTATCCCCTCCTCGTCCGGGCGGGGTTTGCCGAGGTCAGCGTCTCCCCCCGGATGGTCTACGCCGACGGGTCCAGGCCCGCCATGGCGGACGGGTTCACTCGGAGGACCTTCGCAGCCATGATCGAGGGGGTCCGGGACTCGGCCCTGGCAGCCGGCCTGATGGAGGAGCAGGAGTTCGATTCGGGAGTATCCGACCTGTACCGGACGGCGGAGGAGGACGGGGTCTTCTGCTACACCTTCTTCAAGGCGACGGGAAAGAAGGGATGAGCCGCATGAGCCGGACGAGCAGATGAGCCAGATTAACTGAAGGAGCCGAGCCGGTCGCTTCCGTCACATGAGCCTAAAGGTCGAAAAGATAATTTAGCCCCACCGTCCCACCTTACCCCCATGATCCGAAACTCTCGCCTCATCCTCGCCCTCGACGTCCTCGATAGAGAGAAAGCCCTCGACCTCGCCACCCTTCTCAAGGACAGAATCGACTACGTCAAGATCGGCTACCCCCTCATCCTGGCGGCGGGGCTCTCCGTCGTTGGAGAGATCGCCTCGATCGCGCCGGTGATCGCCGACCTGAAGATCGCCGACATCCCCAACACCAACACCCTCATCTGCGAGCAGGTCCTGGAGGCCGGCGCCGCCGGGATCATCGCCCACGCCTTCGTCGGGAAAGACAGCCTCTCCGCCTGCGTCGACGTCGCCCGGGAGGGCGGAGCCCTCGTCTTCGCCGTAACGGAGATGAGCCACCCCGGGGCTGAGGAGCTGATGGGCCCGGCCGCTGAGAGGCTCGCCCGGATGGCGGCGGACTGCACCGTAGACGGGGTCGTCGCCCCTGCCACCAGGCCCGAGAGGATAAGGCTCATCAGGTCTATCGTCGGGGACCGGGCGATCATCTCGCCGGGGGTGGGGGTCCAGGGCGGATCGCCTTCGGCGGCCCTGAAAGCCGGGGCCGACAGCCTCATCGTCGGAAGGAGTATCACCGAGTCGCCCAACCCCGCGGCCTCGGCGGACGCCATCCTGAGGGAGATCCGCTGAGCCCGGATTCATAAAAACTTTTTTATCATCCGCGGTCGGATATATCACCCATGATAGTCGCGGAGCTTTCGATGATAACGATGGGTACGGGGACGAGCGCCAGCCGATACGTCCGGGCCGTCCACCAGGTCCTGAAGGAGTCGGGTCTCAAGTTCGTTCCGAGTCCCATGTGCACCGTCGTTGAAGCCGGGTCCATGGCCGAGATCTTCAAAGCCGTAGAAAAAGCCGATGATGTCCTGGCCGGGATGGGGGTTGGAAGGATCATAACATCGATTAAGATCGACCACAGACTGGACAAGGAGATATCCATCGAGACGAAGATGGGGGCGATCAAGGAGTAGCGCCGAGATGGCGAGATCGATAGGAAAAAAGCATGAGATGCTCTGAAGGCTCAAGGATGAGCGAGAAGTGCCCAAAATAGGGCACTCTCATTTCTCCTTTCTCCTCTCTCCCACTCTCCCCTCCTTTTCTCAAGCCACCAAATGCCAAATTTCGATCGCGTGCCGGAAGTGTAGACACACCTAACCTGACGGAGGGATGGGGACCACGTTGGAGACGTAAACAGCATCACAGCGCCGATCCGCCAGAGTGACGTAAACCGATTCTGGATGGACGCCACCACGCTCTACGGCAAACCAGAGATCCCTCAACTCCTCAGGAGACGATAGGGCACAGAAGCCGTAAATCCTGCCGCCATCCTGGTCGCGGATGTCGACCCAGGTTCTGGAAGCTTCGGTGTTAGTTCCACAAGGCTGCAGGTCGGGCGCGGCTTCAAAGAGCTCGGCCGGATAAAGATTCCAGTTGGTGACCAAAAGTTCGTACCGGGTGTACTCACTGCCACCAATAACGCGATCTTCTTTTCCGGCCACCACCAGTTCTGGCGCTGGGAGGTCCGGGTGACAAGTTTGAGGCCCAAGCTCGCCCCTCGGGGCCATGGATAACGCATCCAAGCCCAGCTCCCTGGTTTTGGGCTCAAAGCAGCGAATCAAATCCCAATTGGTGCAGGTCACAGTGTCATCAATGAGGATGACATCACCATCGCTGAAGGCAGGTTTCCCTTCGTAGAGGATCTCGGTGGAGAAGCGGATCTGTTCTCTGTTGCCGTTCCTGTCTGCCGTCGCCGCATCCAGACCGAAGTCGACACCACGATTGGGGATGCCCGCAGGCACGGATGGTGGGAGCAGAATGGAGTTCGGGGCAACAATGATCCCATCTCGCGCAGAAAGCAGATCCCCGTCGATGAAGGCGAGATTGCCGGTCCAGGAGGGCGTCCCTTCCGTGGAGAACCAGATGTCGACCCCGTACTCTCTCAGCATTTCGGGCAGAATGCCCGGATCTTCCAGCCATTCGTCCCGGCTCATCTGGGATGATCGGTCCAAGAAGATCACGATGTCCTCGGGGTCTCCAACGAAATGAACGGCATCAAGTCCCAGATCTATTCTCGCTACATCGAATCCGGCCAGAAGCGCAGAGTTGGGGATGACGAGGCCGTTGGTGGCCAACAGATCTCCTCCAACGAATCGGCCCGACGGATCATCCAGCTCTGTGGAGAATCCGACCAAACGGCCTTTCGCATCTATTACGTCAACAGCGTCCAGACCGAGATCGACATTCACGTTGAAAGCCGCCAGAAGCTCTCGATTGCGGGCGAATAGGACGCATCCGGGGCCGAGGAGATCGCCATCAGAGATGATGGGGTTTCCGTCCGGAGGTATGGGGCCCTGGGCGATGAAATCTTCTTCTGTGGAGAAGTACAGCTCGCAGCTTTCGGGAGGCACTTCGGGCGCGGGCTCTGCCGGTCTGAAGCAGTACTTCGGAACCCCTGCATCACTTAACCCGCAGATCTCGTCTGAGCACCACTCATATCTTCCAAACTTCTCGGCTGCAACCTCTTCTATCAGGCACTCGCAGCCCTGGGGACACTCCTCAGGAAGATCTTCTACGGGCCTGAAACAGTACTTCGGAACTTTTCCCTCACCGAAACCACATACCTCGTCTGAGCACCAATCGTATCTTCCAAACTTCTCGGCTGCAACCTCTTCTATCAGGCACTCGCAGCCCTGGGGACACTCCTCAGGAAGATCTTCTACGGGCCTGAAACAGTACTTCGGAACTTTTCCCTCACTGAAACCGCAGACCTCGTCAGAGCACCATTCGTATCCTCTGAACTTCTCGGCTGCGACTTCTTCCAAGAGGCATTCGCAGCCCTCAGGGCACTCAGTCTCTGGAGGAAACTCTGTGGGCCTGAAGCAGTACATGGGCCTTCTAAGGTCGTCGTAACCGCATATCTCAGGCGAGCAGCGCTCGTACTTCCCGAACTCCTCCTTGGCCATCTCCTCGGTCATACATTCGCAGCCTCTGGGACACTCGATCTCCGGGGAGACATCTTCTACGGGCCTGAAGCAGTACATCGGCCTTCTAAGGTCGTCGTAACCGCAGATCTCAGGCAAGCAGCGCTCGTATTTGTCGAACTTCTCCTTGGCCATCTCCTGGGTCATACATTCGCAGCCTTTGGGACACGACACCGTTTCCGGTTCCTGTGGAGTTACAGGCACAAGCGGTCTTAAGGGAATCAGTGGCAATTCCGGCACCGACTTCTTGATCCAGAACTTATTCCCGGTGAGAACTGATCTATCTAGAGGATAACCGTACTGGATCCAGTTTTCGTCAATTACGTCGCCCCCAGCACTATCAGCTCCTGCTGCAATGTAGCCTTCGGGCACCGTAACCACTATATCGTAAAATTCGCATCCCGAAGGAAGAGTCAGCTCGTACCATCCTTTAGCATCTGTGGTTGCAGACTCCACAACCCTTCCGCGGTTTTTTTGGTCATTGGAGCAACAGAGCTCTACCCTGACATTGGGGAAAGGCTTGCTCTCATCTCTGAAATCCCCCTCGTACACTCGGCCCGAGACGGTTGCGGCCGAAGACTGAAGAGTTCCCTGGATACGACCTAACTCCTCATCCGAAACGGTGGGCGTTTCCAGAAATGGCAAAGCGTTACAATTTAGCCCAGCGAATAGAAGTATAGCGATAAGATTTGCAGCAAGTATCAGCTTCAACCTCATGGTCGACCTCCATGAATAAAAGATAGAGCCGCGTAGGCGGCTCATCTAAGAAGTTTCATTCTGCTGCCTCAAGGCAGAAGAAGTCGTAGTCTATGGACCGATGAGCGTAGCCGGGCTCACCCCAACCACGGCCATTGTTGACGATCGTCCTGTCCCAGACTTCGAGCAGGATCTCGTATCCGCAGGGAGGCAGACCCGAGGTATCCCAGGTGAAGGTCAAACCGGCATCTCCCTGATCGCTCACGCCGGCGTACTTCCTGACCGGCAGGATGGAGCCGGGGCAAGCTGGATGCAGACCGCACCTGTAACTCAACTGGTAGCTGTAGAAATGTTCGTCGGTGGCGGTGATCTCGCCGGTGACTTTATCGCCTATGGTTATGTCACCGCAGCTGGGCGTGCCCGAAAGGTTTAGTATTGCAGTAGGGGGGGTGTTGTCTATCACGACCACCACTGGAGAGCTTACGTGCTCGACGCCGCCCACACTTTCTACAGTCAATCTGAGGCTGTACTTACCATTCTTGCCTCCAGTATTCCAGGGATAGTACAACCCGCCCATCACAGGGTCAGAGTCGCAGATTATGCCCAACCATCCTTCAGAGTCTGGAACCCTGTCCACCCGCACCCAAAGGCTTGGCCATACGAAAGTCCACTCCTTGAAGGAATCGGTCATAGGCTTGAAGCCGTCCGGATCAGGTGGCGTGGTGGGACTGGACCACTCACCATACTCCACTTTGAACCTTTCGCACTCTTCACAGGAGGGCATCAGACCGAGGATCTCCACCCATCCTCCAAAGGGGCTGTCGAAGGCCTCGAAAGGCGGTGTAGTTGCACTCCAGCCATTGGCCAATCCCTGGGAGTTGATGTTTCCTGTCGGCATCCCACCCACACGGATGATGGCCGCTCCACAGGGAGGTCTTTCCCCTCTGCCCAAAGCCAGAGATAGGGCATCCAGACCCAGTTCCTTTGTCTTGGGCTCAAAGCAATGAGTGATATCTTCGTTGGTGCAGACGACGCCATCGCCTAAAAGGAGAACGTCACCATCGCTGAAAGCAGGCTCGCCTCGATAAAGAATCTCGGTGGAGAAATGGATCAGCTGTCTGTTCCCACTTCTATCGGCCGTCACAGCGTCAAGACCGAAGTCGACGCCGCGGTTGGGGATGCCAGCAGGCACGGCAGATGAGAGCAGAAGAGAGTTCTTCGCCACTATGCCGCCTTGTGCAGAAAGCAGATCGCCATCGATAAAGAGAGGCATCTCGACCTCTGGAGCTGTGCCCTCGGTAGAGAACCATATGTCGATCCCGTACTCCTCCAGCATCTGGGGCAACATCCCGGGGTTATCCAACCACCCCTCCCGACTGACCTCGGGGGCGTAATCCAGGAATCGTATTATGTTGTTCAGGTCTCCGACGAAATGGACGGCGTCAAGGCCCAAATCGCCCCTCGTCTCGATCTCAAAATTGGCCAAAAGAGCCCTATTTGGGATTACGGCACCGTTGGTGACCAACAGATCTCCTGCAGTGAATCGACCCAAGGGGTCGTCAAGCTCGGTAGAGAATGCGACCAGACGCCGCCCTGCATCGATGACGTCGGCTGCATCCAGGCCCAGGTCTTGTTCAGATTTGAAGACGGCCAACAACTCCCGGTTGCGAGCGAATACGACGCAGCCGGGACCCAGAAGATCTCCATCGGATATTATGGGGTTACCATCAGCCGGTTCAGGACCCAGAGTGACGAAATCTTCCTCTGAGGAGAAGAAAGCGCCTCTGCAGGCTGTTAAGGTCTCAGGGATTTCCACAGCACCGGTTACTTCTGCTAATCCATGAACCTCCGTCAATCTGGAAACGTCAGCCATCTCCAAAACGCCCGGCGTCCTCACGACGTTCTCCTGTGAAAGCGCCGGCTGAATCATTAAAAACGATAACAATATTACGAATAACATTCTTCTTTTCATTTTATACATCCCTCTCACACTTAAACTCAGCACCGTCCTTTTTGGACAATTATCAATGAACTTCCTGGACATAAACATTTTTTGGTGCTTTGAAAAATAACCCCCTGGTTTCGATGAAAGCTCAGGAAAAAAAGTCGATTCAATTCACAAGAGAAATGGGCCGCAATGAAACGCCGGAATGGGAACGCGCCCAAATTCGAGAAAGAAAACCAATTGGCCAGGATAAAAATCAGAAGAGATTCAAGCCCTGAAGGGCTAGCCCGGAAGGCTCACTGGACAGCGCCCTTCACCTCGTCCACGATCTTGCCGATAAAGCCCTTCTCCTTCTTCTCGGTGGGCTTCTCCTTACTTTTAGCATCCTCAGAACTTTTTGCCTCCCTCTTTCTCTCGCCGAACTCGGCGGCCAGCTCTTCGAGAAGCTCTTTTTGCCTTCCCGAGAGGTTCGTGGGGGTCTTGACGTTCACCCTCACGTGCATGTCGCCGGTGCCGCCGAATCCGTGGAGGCGTGCGATCCCCTTCCCCTTCAGCCGGAAGACCGAGCCGGTCTGGGTCCCTGCAGGGACCTTTATCCTCGCCCTCTTCCCGTCGAGGGTCGGAACCTCCAGGTCCGCCCCCAGGGCAGCCTGGGTGATGGAGAGGGGCGCCTCGAAGAGGAGGTCGTCCTCGTCCCTCCTGAAGAGGGGGTGGGCCCGGACGTTGACGAAGACGTATAAGTCGCCGGGTTCACCGCCGGGGTCGGGAGACGCCTCCCCCTGCCCCCCAAGCCTCAGGTGCTGGCCGGTCTCGACCCCGGCGGGGATCTTGACGCTGATCGTCCTCGTCTTTCGGACCCGACCCGACCCCCGGCACTCGGCGCAGGGGTCGGAGACGATCTGCCCCCGCCCGCCGCATTTGGGGCAGGTGGTGGAGGTCATCATCTGGCCGAAGGGGGTCTTCTGGACCCGGGTGACCTGGCCGGCGCCCCGGCACTGGTCGCAGGTCACAGGCGAGGTTCCCGGCTTCGCCCCCGTCCCGCTGCAGGCAGGGCAGATCTCCATCCGGGGGACCTCGATGGTGGTCTCAAGGCCGGAGGCCACCTCCTCCAGGGTCATATCCAGGTCGTAGCGGAGGTCGCGACCCCGTCCGGGCCCTCGGCGGCCGCCCCGGCCAGCGCCTCCGAAGAACATATCGAAGATGGACCCGCCGCCGCCAAACCCCCCGGCAAAGCCGAAGCCCCGGAGGAGGTCCTCGAAGTCGACGCCTCTGAAGAGGTCCTCCTGGGAGTAGCGGCCGTCGATCCCGGCATGGCCGAACTGGTCGTACTGCTTCCTCTTGTCGGAGTCGGAGAGGACGGCGTAGGCCTCGGAGATCTCCTTGAACCTCTCCTCGGCATCGGGCTCCTGGGACTGATCGGGATGATACTTGAGGGCGAGCTTCCGGTAAGCGCTCTTGATCTCCTTTGGGTCCGCCTCTCTTCCGACCCCGAGAACTTCGTAGTAGTCTCTTTTGCTGCCTGCCACCGATCATCCTCTCCAGCCTTCAATCCAAGATCTTCTGGGACCCCTTCAACCTTCATCGAGCTTATTTCTTGTCGTTGACGACCTCGAAATCGGCGTCTATAGTCTCGCTGGAGGAGGAACCGGAACCGGTCGGCTGGTTTTGTTGCTGCTCTTGCTGTTGTTGCTTCTCTGCCGCCCTCTGGTACATAGCCGTCGACAGCTCGTAGATGGCGTTCTGGAGCAATTCTGCCTTCTCCTTGATCTTCTCGATCTCTCCGTCGGCGAGGGCCTCCTTCGCCTCCTCGATCGCCTTCTCGATCTTCTCCCTCTGATCGGCTGTGGCGACCTCCCCCGCCTCCTTGAGGGTCTTCTCGGCGGTGTAGACGAGGGTCTCGGCCTGGTTCTTCGCCTCGATCTCCTCTTTCCTCTTGGTGTCCTCGTAGGCGTGTTCCTCGGCCTCTCTCACCTTCCGCTCGATCTCGTTCTGGGAGAGCTTGTGGGGGGCGGAGATGGTGATAGCCTGCTCTTTGCCGGTGGCCAGGTCCTTGGCAGAGACGTTCAAAATCCCGTTGGCGTCGATGTCGAAGGTGACCTCGATCTGGGGTATGCCCCTCGGCGCCGGCGGTATCCCCGAGAGGGTGAACCTGCCCAGGGATGTGTTGTCCTTGGCCATGGGCCTCTCCCCCTGGAGGATGTGGATCTCGACGGAGGTCTGATTGTCGGCGGCCGTCGTGAAGATCTGGCTCTTTCTTGTGGGGATGGTGGTGTTCCTCTCGATCAGCTTCGTCGCGACGCCCCCGAGGGTCTCTATCCCCAGGCTGAGGGGAGTCACGTCCAGAAGGAGGATGTCCTTCACCTCGCCTCCCAGGACCCCACCCTGGACCGCAGCACCGATGGCGACGCACTCCATGGGGTCGACGCCCCCTTCCGCCTCCTTGCCCATGAAGTCGCTGACGAACTTTCTGACTGCGGGCATCCGGGTGGGGCCGCCGACGAGGACGATCTTGTCGATCTTGGTCTTGTCGAGCTTGGCGTCCCGGATCGCCTGGGTCATGGGGCCGCGGCATCGCTCCAGGACCTCCTTTATCAGCTCTTCGAGCTTCGCCCGGGTGACGGTGACGTCCAGGTGTTTGGGACCGGTCTGGTCTGCGGTGATGTAGGGGAGGTTGATCGTCGTCTGGAGGACCGATGAGAGCTCGATCTTCGCGATCTCCACCGCCTCCCTCAGCCTCTGTATAGCCATCCGGTCTCCCTTCAGGTCGACCCCCGACTCCTGCCGGAACTTCTCGACGACGTAGTTCGTCAGGATCTCGTCCATATCCCGGCCTCCGAGCTGGGTGTCTCCGCTCGTAGACTTCACCTCGAAGACCCCCTCTCCCGCCTCCATGATGGTGACGTCCAGGGTCCCCCCGCCGAAGTCGAAGACCATCAGGGTCGCCTCCCCCTCCCTGTCCATCCCGTAGGCGAGGGCTGCGGCAGTCGGCTCGTTGATGATCCGGACCACCTCGAGGCCGGCGATCGTACCGGCGTCTTTGGTCGCCTGCCTCTGGTTGTCGTTGAAGTAGGCGGGGACGGTGATCACCGCCTTCTCCACCTTCTCCCCCAGGAACGCCTCGGCGTCGTCCTTGATCTTCCGGAGGATGTAGGAGGATATGTCCTGGGGGGTGTAGGACTTACCGAAGACCTCCACCCTGTAATCCTGACCCATTTTGCGCTTGATCCCCGTTATCGTCCCGTCGGGGTTCGTCGCCGCCTGTCTTCTGGCCGGCTCTCCCACCAGCCTCTGGCCGTCTTTGGTGAAGGCGACGTAGGACGGGAAGGCCTTTCCTCCGGCGACGATGCTCGTCCCCTCGGCGCTGGGGATCATGGTCGGCTTTCCGCCGATGAGGACGGCGGCTGCTGAGTTGCTCGTTCCCAGGTCTATGCCTATGATCTTGGACACATTATCACCTTCTCAAAATCGAACTATTGAATATTTACCGTTTTTTGGAGACGAGGACCTTGGAGAAGCGGATCACCCGAGAGTTGAGGGCGTAGCCGCGCAGGACCTCCTCGGTCACCGTCCCCTCTTCGCATTCGTCGGACTCCACCATCATCAGAGCCTCGTGTTTGTAGGGGTCGAACCTTTCCCCTACCGCCTCGATGGGGGCGAGCCCCTCGGTACCCAGGACGTCCAGAAGCTGCTTTCTGATCCTCTCCATCCCTTCGACCTGTTTTGCGGCCTGATCGAGGCTGTCCATCACCGGCAACAGCTTCGATATCAGCCTCTCCGAAGCGCGACCGGAGAGGGCTTCCTTCTCCCGGGCGGCTCGCTTGATGGTGTTATCCAGCTCCGCCCTGCACCGGAGAAGCTGGTCCCGACACTCTTCCGCCCGAAGGTTCGCCTCTTCGAGGCAGCTCAACAGCTCTTCGGGGCCCAGCTCGTCCAGGTCCAGACGTTCCGCCCCTTCGACCGGCTCGTCAAGCTTGGAGCCCATCTCCGGCGATATTCTCTTCTCCTTCCTTCCAGAAGGATCGTCGACCTTTTCGCTATGCTTCGACTTCATAAACCACCCCGCATCGTCAAGGGGAACCGAAGACGATCGACGGAAAGTTATGATCGGCAGGGCCGGAGGGGCGGCCGACGCCCCTCGGACCCGCATACTTCGACCGCTCCCCTCACATCATGGGGGGCATCATCGGCCTTCGAGTGTAGTCGTGAGGGCTCTGGCCCGGCTTGGGCTTGAGCCCCTCGACCTTCGCCGCGATGACGTCGTCGACCCGCAGGACAAGGGTGGCGGCGGCGGTGCCGGACTTGATAGCCTGGGTCTTGACCTTCAGCGGCTCGACGACGCCCTGGGCCATCATATCGGCGGCCTTGCCGGTGTTTATATCGAGGCCGTATCCCTTATTTCCGGCGCCGTGGCTCGATCTGAGGCCGACCAGAACGTCTATAGAGTCGAAACCAGCGTTCTCGGCCAGGTTTACGGGGATCTCCTCGACGGCGTCGGCGAAGGCCCTGACGGCGAGCTGGTCCCTACCGGTGATGGTGGTGGCGTACTGCCGGAGCCTCTCTGCCACCTCGATCTCAGGTGCCCCGCCCCCAGGGACGATCTTCTTAGACTCCAGGACCGTCGCCACAGACCAGAGGGCGTCTTCGAGAGCCCTCTCGACGTTATCCCGGAGCTGCTCGCTCGACCCATGGACGACCGCCGTCACAGCCCTGGCGCCGTGGCAGCCCTCGACGAAGATCATCTTCTTCTCCTTTCCGACCTTCTTCTCCCCCACCAGGTCGGCGGCCCCCAGGTCCTCTTCCCTCATCTCCAGGGGGTCGGTGACGATCTTACCTCCTGTGGCGAGAGCCATAAACTTCAAATCCTCGTCGCTGACCCTCCTAGCAGCTATGATCCCGTAGTTGGCGAGGTACCGGGAGGCATAAGCTCCAATACCCTGCTTGCAGAAGACGACGTTCGCCCCGACCTTGGCCATCGCCTCCACCTTCTCCTTCAGAACCTCATCCTCCCCCTCTCGGAAGCTGCTGAGGCTTTCGGGGCTGGATATGGTAACCTTGGCGTCGGTGGAGAGCTTCTTCAGCTCCAGGGTGCTGTCGAGGAGGGCGATCTTCGCCCCCTCTATCTTCTTCGGCATATCGGGGTTGAGCCTCTCCTTGTCCAGGACGACGCCGTGGATGAGGACCGTCTCCTTTACAGAGCCGCCGGAGATCTTGACGAATTTGACCCTCTCCTCGACGTCCACCTTCCCATCCTCCTCGATAGCCGCTGCGGCGTCGATGCATATGTCGGAGAGCATGTCCTTGAAGATCTCGATCCCCTTCCCGGTCATGGCAGTCTCGGCAATCTTCTTCAATACCCCGAGATCTTCCTTTGAGACTGCCACCGCCATCTCTTCCAGGAACTCGTAGGCTTTATTCTGGGCCGCCTTATAGCCCATGACTATAACTGTGGGATGGACACCTATGTTGATCAGCTCCTCGGCGTTCTCAAGGAGCCCTCCGGCGATGACGACGGCGGACGTCGTCCCGTCCCCCACCTCGTCCTCCTGTGCCCGGGCAACCTCTACGATCATCTTCGCCACGGGATGCTCGATATCCATCTCTCTGAGGATGGTGGCCCCATCGTTGGTGATGACTATGTCACCGGTGCCGTCCACCATCATCTTGTCCATCCCCTTGGGGCCCAGGGTCGTCTTCAAGACATCCGCCACGGCCTTAGCCGCATGGATGTTCCTCCGCTGAGCGTCCTTTCCGGTCTCGCGCGTATGTCCTTCCTTCAGGATCAGTATAGGAGCGTTTGTTAAGCCCGCCAAATCGAGTCCTCCCCTTTCGTTCTGGTCATCAGCAGTTTGAAGTTCTATATAAATATTGCGCGACTCCGCCTCGGGCTCTGAAGCCGACCGTCCGGGAGTCGGGATCCAGTATAGAGACTATATAGGAAAACGCTATATATAAGGGTATGATGAAGGTTGATCGATTGAACCAACCTGAAAAGTCAAGAAGGATTCGGGTTCTGGCGGCGGCCCTCCTCCTCATGGCGGCGGGATGCGTCGACCGGGAGGGGAGAGAGAACCTGGTGATCACCGGCTCGACGACCGTCCTTCCCGCCGCGGAGAGGTGCGCGGAGGCGTTCAAGATGACCCAGGACGAGATCGGGGTCCAGGTCAGCAGCGGCGGATCTGGGAGGGGCATCCTGGACGTGGCTTCGGGGCTTTCAGATATCGGCATGGCCTCCCGAGAGGTCAAGGACTCCGAAATCGAAAGGTTCGGGGACCATTTCGTAGAGCATCTCATAGGTTACGACGCCATCGCCGTAGCCGTCAGCAAGGACGTCTACGACGCCGGCGTGACGGAGCTCTCTTCTGAAGATGTTTCCAAGATATACTCCGGCGAGATCGATAACTGGAGATATATCGGCGGTCCCGATATGATGATACTCCCCGTCGCCAGAGTGCCGGGGTCTGGGACCGGCGAGACCTTCAACGAGATGATCATGGGGAGCATCAGAGCCGAGACCGAGGGGGTCGAGGTCAACGCCATGGAGAACGCCGAGATAAAGACCCTCATCGTCCAGAGCGATAAGGCCATCGGATACCTGGGAATAGGATACACCACCACCGGAGACCTCCGGGCCGTCGCCATCGACGGGATCGCTCCGTCGGCCGAAAACGTCAAGGACCGAAGCTACAAGCTGTCGAGGCCCCTGTACCTCTACACCTGGAACGGGACGAGCAAGACCGAGGCCCAGTTCATAGATTTCATCCTGGGGCCGGAAGGTCAGAGGATAATTGAGGAGGAGGGCTTCTTCCCGGTCGCAGCCTCCAGCGTAGAAGGAGCTGCATGAATACGAACGGCGATTTCGGGCCCGAGCTCATTTATGGGGTCGTACAATGTCATTCAAGATCGAATCGAAGAACCTGAACCTGTGGTACGGCGATAACCACGCCCTTAAAGATATATCTATAGGGATACCTGAGAATAATATTACCGCCCTGATAGGCCCTTCTGGGTGCGGGAAGTCCACCTTCATCCGCTGTCTGAACCGGATGAACGACCTCGTGGACATCGTCAGGATCGATGGCGAAGTCCTATACAACGGCGTCGACATATATGATAGGGAGATGGACGTGGTGGAGCTACGAAAGAACATCGGGATGGTCTTCCAGAAGCCCAACCCCTTCCCCATGTCCATCTACGACAACATAGCCTACGGCCCCAGGATCCACGGAGCGAAGAACGTCGACAAGATCGTAGAGATGAGCCTCAAAGACGCCGCCCTCTGGGAAGAGGTCTCTGACCGCCTGGATAAACCCGCCATGGGGCTCTCGGGGGGGCAGCAGCAGAGGCTCTGCATCGCAAGAACCCTCGCCATGAAGCCGGACGTCATCCTCTTCGACGAGCCCTGCAGCGCCCTCGACCCCGTATCCACTGCGAAGATCGAGGAGCTGATGGACGAGCTGAGGGGGTCGTACACCCAGGTGATCGTGACCCACAACATGCAGCAGGCAGCCAGGGTCTCAGACCATACCGCCTACTTCCTCCTCGGCGAGCTGATCGAGTGCGGGGAGACGAAAGAGATCTTCGAGAACCCGAAAGAGAAGAGCACCGAGGATTACATAACGGGCAGGTTCGGATGAGTTCATCTATAGATAAGGGGGAGAGATGAGTCCTTATAGAGAGCGTTATCACAGGGAGCTCCAAGAGCTCAAGATGGACGCGGAGAGGCTGGTGGAGGAGGTCGATATGGCGGTCGCCAAGTCGGTGGACGCCCTCAGAGAGTACGATGTCGAGAAGGCCCGAGAGGTGATAAGGGACGACCAGGTGATCAACGACCTCAACCTGAGGATCGAGAAGCGTTGCATGCAGCTATTGGCCCTTCAGCAGCCGATGGCCAAAGACCTCCGGCTCATAGTCACCACCCTCAAGATCGGCGTAGATCTCGAGCGGATCGGAGACCTGGCGGTGGACATATCGAGGATCGTAGTCCACTCCAGAAACAAGGTCCACGTCAAGAGCCTCAAGAACATACCCAGGATGGCGGAGATATCCAGAGAGATGCTGCTTCAGGCGAACCGGGCCTTCAAGGAGAACGATGCAAACCTCGCCCGGGAGACGACCAAGTGGGACTACGAGGTGGACGCCCTCTACCAGAAGGTGAGGGATACCCTCCTCAAGATCATCGGCGGAAACCCCGACCTCATAGAAGACGCAACCCCCCTCCTTCTGGTGAACAAGCACCTCGAGAGGATCGCAGATCATGTATGCAACATATGCGAGAGCATCATCTACATGGTCGAGGCGAAGAGAGAGCATCTCAACTGAAAGTGCAGGGTTTTTATGGAGACCAGAAAAGTGCAACGGACGGGAAAGTCCACCTTCATCGTCTCTCTTCCCAAGGTCTGGGCCGTAAAGAACCAGATCCATCCCGGCTCGCTGATATACATAAACCAGAGCGACAACGGAGCCCTGGTCCTATCCCCCGACAGGTCCGAGAGGGAGCTCGTAGCGAGGCTTGAGATCGGCGAGAAGGTCGGCGACCCCCTGATAAGAGACATCATCGGATGCTACGTCTCAGGGTACAGGACGATGGAGGTCACCTCATCCCACATGACCGCAGACCAGAAGAGAGACATTCACCAGATCGTCCAGAAGCTGATCGGCCCCGAGATCCTGGAGGAGACGGTCAACAAGGTTCTGATACAGGACCTGATCGACCCGGAGGAGCTCCAGTCCGAACGTGCCCTCCGGAGGATCAAGACGGTGGTCCGGTCGATGATCCAGGACGCCCTCACAGCCATGGTGACCAACGACCGGGAGATGGCCGCCGACGTCATCCAGAGGGACGACGACGTAGACCGGCTCTACCTTCTCGTCTCGCGGCAGTTCACCGAGATCCTGCGGTCAGGCTCGGTGAAGCAGGAGTCCCTCGACCCCATCACCGCCTTCAACTACACCCGGGCGGCCACAAACCTGGAGCGGATGGCAGACCACGCCTCCAGGATCGCGGCGATGATCCTGAAGTGCGACTGCACCCTCCCGGCCGAGATCGTCGAGGAGATGGGCCAGATATCCCCCAAGCTGTTGGACCAAGTCGAGGACTCGATATCGTCCCTCGTCTTGCTCAACTCCGAAAAGGCGAACGAGGTGATCGAGTCGAGCCGGCAGCTGAGAAGGCAGATAAACCAGATGATCGCCTCCACCAACTTCTCTGAAGAGCACGAGGGAGCCCTTTTGAGGATGGTGATCAGCAGCATCGAGCGGATGCTCGACTACATCAAGAACATCGGCGAGCTCGCGATAAACCTCAGCCAGATACCACCCCATCCCGAGGCGAAGTAGTTGGCTGCGCCCTCCGCCGAGGAGAGGAGGCGTTTATATTCGCTCCAGGACGAGATCGCGTCCAAGATCGTCCTGGAAGACCGGTTCTCCGAAGAGGTGGTCGCCGGGGTCGACCAGGCCTTCATATCGAGAGAAGACGGCAGGGAGATGGTGGTCAGCGGTGCCGTCGCCTTAGACCCCTCTCTTTCGCTGATATCAAAATCCTGGGCGGTCCTCGAAACTTCTTTTCCTTACCTTCCAGGCCTTCTATCCTTTCGGGAGGGGCCGGCAGCCGTCGAGGCGATCAGGCGGCTTGAGGCGAAGCCCACCATCCTCTTCGTCGACGGCTGCGGGGTCAACCATCCCCGAAGGGCGGGCCTGGCGAGCGTCATTGGGGTGACCCTGGAGATCCCCACCGCAGGCGTGAGCAAGAACGTCCTCTGCGGCACCTTCGATCCGCCCGATCGGGTGGGCGACGCCTCGCCCCTGGTCTACGAGGGCGAACGGGTGGGGTACGTCCTCCTCTCCAAAAAGAGGTGCAGGCCGATCGTGGTCGCTCCGGGCACCGGGGTCTCCGTCGAGTCGGCCCTGGACCTGGCCCGGCGATATCTGCGGGACCACAAGCTTCCAGAGCCGTGCTTCGCTGCCCATCAGCATGTAAACGATGTGAAGAGCCGAATTTTGAGCGGCGAGTTCTCTTTTTAATCCAAAAGTAGATTCAAATGGCAGATCTCCTTCTCGACTTCCAAAAGCCTCTTTTTCAGGTCGACGCCCAGACTGTAGCCCCCAATATCCTTTGATCCCACCACCCGGTGGCAGGGTATGATCAGGGGGAAGGGGTTGGCAGCAAGGGCCGAGCCTACGGCCCTGGCGGCTTTGGGTCTGCCCAGCCTTTCGGCCACCTGCCCATAGGTCAGGGTCTCGCCGGGAGGGATGGAGGCGACGAAGCTCAGAACCTCCCTTTGGAACTCGGTGAGGCCGGAGAGGTCGAGGAGGTCCCAGGGGACCTTCTCGCCTCCAAGCCAGCATCTCAGAATCGCCTCTTTCTCCTCCGGAGGCATGGGAACTTTCGGCCTCTCCGCAGAGAAGCTGATCCCCCCGATCCAGCCTTCGTGCCTCTCCACCAGGAGGTAGAAGCCGAGGGGCTCAAGAAAGATCCCTTCCGTCATCCCCTCCTTCCGATCGGCATCGCTCCCTTCTTCTCTCCCGGTCACGGCCGCCTTCCGGTCATATCCAGGATGGAGGGTCGAGACCCCATCTCCACGATCTCCGTCGCGAGAGACTTCGTGTCCAGGATCGCCACCGTCTTTCGGCCTGTGAAGTGGCCCCAGACCTCGCCAGGATTGATCATCAGCGTTCTTCCGGGAACGACGTTCACGTGATGGTCGTGCCCCCGGACCACCACGTCGTAGAGGCCCGACTCCAAGAGCCCCGCCACCAGAGGCTCGTAGGTCCCGTGGAGGAGGGCGATGGTCCTGCCGTCTGCCTCGATCTCGCCGAAGTCGTCGAGGAACTCGCCCCCGACCCGGCCGAAGTCCCGCTTGAGTCCGGTCCTATCTCCGTCGTTGTTCCCGTAGACGAGTTTCAACTCGCCCTCCCATCCCTCAAAGGCATAGCACATGCCCGGGGCTATGACGTCCCCTGCATGAAGTATCATATCGACGTTCCGTTCCTTGAATATCTCCACCGCCTCCAGGAGGCCGGGAAAGTTGTCGTGAGAGTCAGACATGAGACCGATCAACATAGATATCACAAACCTTCCGCCTGAGGGTCGCCGTCCAAGACGGCCCCAAAAGAGACCGGGATGACCGCTTATAGATCTGATCCTCCCCCTTCGGAAACGGATATGCGTCACGCCCGTATGAATCGAAAGGGCTAAATACGAGAGTCGCGTTGCAGAGTTGGACCCGCCTTAACTCAGCCTGGTAGAGTGCGCGGCTGTAGTAGGTTTCGCACCTTTTGGTGCACCGTGCGGCTACCGCGATGTCCCCGGTTCGAATCTGGGAGGCGGGACCTAGCTTTGAGTCCGGATAGTGTAGAGGCCTATCATGAAGCCCTGTCGAGGCTTCGACCCGGGTTCGACTCCCGGTCCGGGCGTTAAACGAGGGCGCAACCTTTGGGACCTGGCGCCCTCCTCTTCTGAGATCATCTCGCCATATCAGAGGATCTATTGGCCATGCGGAAGCCATATCAGAGGATCTATTCATCGGCCGAAGATCAGTTTTCGTAGTAGTTCTGCCGAAAAGTTTATTACTGAATAATATAACTTTGGCTTGTCGTGTATAGGCATTCCATCTATCCATCAGAGGACCAACGTCCGCGCCCTCGATGCTCAAGATGCACGACCTCGCCGCAAGATCGAGGGCGATAGAGGTGCTCCTGCCCCCGGAAGGGCGGGGGCATACTCGACCCTCTTACCCCCATTTCGGGGCGGAGAGCACTCCTCTTCTGCCATAGGCCTCCGACCGTCAAAGTTCGGGCTCCATTTCCAGCTCCACGATCCTCCTCTCAATGGTTCTTATCTTCTCCTCCACCGCCTCCACCTCGACGTTACGCCTCGCGGTGAGGATCTCCAAAAGGTCGATCATCCCCTGAGTCGACTCGTCCTCTGAAAACCAGGGGTGGGCCTTCGATAAGATCTCGAGCCTCTCCTCCAGAACTTCGCAAGCTCCGATCAGCCGATCCCCCGGAGACTCCCGGTTCTCCTGCAGAAGGGAGAGGGGCATCATCAGCCTCTCAAGGCATCTGTAGTACTCGACGAGGTCCTCTCCGAGAAGTATTGGAGGTGCCATCCCCCTTTCGAGACTTTCATAGGGCATGGTGATCTGCTGGAGTTTTTCGCTCCAAATTGCCCAATAATCATCCATACGCCGAATTCCTCCAGCAATTGATTAAGGGTGTAACGTACTTAGTTTTATCGGAGCCCCGCCACAACGGCCGCGATCTCCCTTCCATAATGATGATAGAGACCATCGCTTTGGTCCGCTGACGGATGGGCCCGTCCCCGGCGGGTCGCGCCCCCCCACCACCGTCATGAGAACTTCCGTCCGCAGGTTCTGGTCTTGCTGGCGCAGCGGCTCGACCAGAGGGGGCCCTCCTTGGGGACCGGACTGCCCTCTTTGAGGTTGTAGAGCCTCCAGCCGATCCTCATCCCCTCAGAGACCATAAGACCGTCGGCCATCTCCTTTGGGATCCGCCAGCTAGACCCCCCCCTCTCGAAGACGTAGTAGAGCCAAACGTGGTCGATGTCATTTGAGAAGCCGTCTATGGAGGCGACCTGCGACCTGCATCCGCCGACGGCGCTCTCCTCTCGGGAGATCTCGACGTCGGCGGCGGCCAACAGAGCATCGAGGACGGAAGTTCCTGGAGGGACCTTCAGCGCCACTTGCCTGATCCGGTCGGATCCGTAATTTATGCTGACGAACGCCCTGAGATCCCCCTTACCGCGGCCGAAGAACATCAATAGAGCTGTCGGCCCGAAGATACAAGACCTTGTCGCCCTCTTCGCGATGCTCCGGCCAAAGAGGAGGCATAACCTTTCCCGGTGAAGAAAATGAGCTGATCCGGGGAAGGATCGAGCCCCCGGATCAAGCCCGGAGGTACCTCTTCTTGAAGTAGGTGTACTCGCCGAGGGCCTTTCGGATCATCTCCGTCGCCTTCTCCCGTTCCCCCTCGTCGCCGCAGCACCTCGCCACCATCTCCCCGAGACGTTCCTCGGGGTCGTAATTGAAGAACCGGAGGAGCTTCTCGCAAGCGTCCCCACGGACAACCCTGGATATCCGCCAGCCACCGTCCTCCACTACGACGTGGACCTCGTTGGCGCATCCCAGGAGGTTGTGAAAGTCCCCCAGGGTGTCCTGGTAGGCGCCGAGGAGGAAGGTTCCCAGGTAGTAGTCCTCATCCTCCAGGAGATCGTGGAGGGGGAGGAAGTCGGCGTTCTCCCCGGCGAAGCTCCTGATCTCGCCGTCGGAGTCGCAGGTGATGTCGGCTATCGTCCCCCTCACCCTCGGCTCCTCGTGGAGCCTGTGCAGCGGCATCGTGGGAAATATCTGCTGGACCCCCCACATGTCCGGGACGGACTGGAATAAGGAGAAGTTTCCGATATACTTCTTGCTGAGGAGCTTCTTCAGGCTCTCGAACTCCTCGGAGTCGTTCTCGTCGGCATCGGCGAAGGAGGCGGCCTTCTGGCAGACCTTCCAGAAGAGGAGGTCTCCCTTGGACCTCTCCTCCAGGCCGATGTTGCCCAGGTTGAAGGCGTCGAAGAGCTCTTCACGGTAGTGGAGGGCGTCGTGATAGAACTCGGCGTAGTTCTCCAGATCCATGTTATCGAGGGCCTGGCGCATATCCTCTATCTGGACCGGGTCATCCTCCTCGGCGACGACATCGAGCCCCTCTTTGGAGTTCTTCTTTCCGATCACCTTGAAGGCGAGGAAGGAGTGGTAGGCGGCGATCGCCCGGCCGCTCTCGGAGACGATGGTGGGGCAGGGGACCTGCTCCTCATCGCAGGTCCTCTGGAGGGTGTAGACGACGTCGTTGGAGTACTCCTGGAGGGTGTAGTTGGCGCTGGCGGGGGTCGGGGTCTTGGATCCGTCATAATCGACGCTGAGACCCCCGCCGACGTTGAAGTACTCCACATCCGCCACCTTCCTCACCTTGGCGTAGATCCTGGCCGCCTCGTTCATGGCGATCTTGATCTTCCTGATGTCCGTGATCTGAGAGCCTATGTGAAAGTGGAGCATCTTCAGCCGGTCGATCATCCCGTTATCCGAAAGGATCCGGATCGACTCCAGGATCTCGGCGGTGGAGAGGCCGAACTTGGAGAGCTCCCCGCCGGACTCCTCCCAGCGGCCCGAGCCTCTGGAGAAGAGCTTCGTCCGCAGGCCGAGGATCGGCTTGGACCCCAGCTCTTTGGAACACCGGATGAGGTCGAAGATCTCCTCGAATATGTCGATGACGATGACGATATTGTGGGCATCTCCGAACTTTAGGGCGAGCTTGAGGTAGTCGCTGTCCTTGTAGCCGTTGCAGATGATCAGAGCCTCGGGGCCGAGGCCCAGAGATAGGGCGGCGAGGAGCTCCGCCTTCGTCCCCACCTCCAGGCCGACGTTCAACCTCTTTCCGCCGGTGGCGATGTACTCCACCACCTCCTTCCTCTGGTTGACCTTCATGGGGAAGACGAGCCTGTATCCGCCCCGATACTCCAGCTCCTCCATCGAGGCGAGGAAGGCTCCGTTGATCTCCTCCAGCCTGTCCTCCAGGATCTGGGGGAATCGAAAGAGGACAGGAAACTCGGCCACGCCCAACTCGTCGATCCGGCGGACGACCTCCATCACGTCCACCCCCCCAGACGCCTCCTTCCGGGGGTATACCGCCAGGTTCCCTTGCTCATTTATCGCGAAGTAACCGTTTCCCCAACCTTCGACGCCGTAGAGGTTCTCAGAGTCTTCAATCGTCCACATCCACCCTCCTCCTGCAGACTGCAGCCCTCTTCGACCGTCCCCCTTTGATATCGCCCTCCCCATTGATGCATTTATAAACCCTTGACCTCGTCATGGAAATATCAACCCCTGCACCGCCGCCGCCGGGAAAAAACCCGGCTGAAACGCCGACCTTTGAACTTGAGCTTGGCATTGAGGGCGATCACGATATATAACTTCGATGTCGAGATTATTTTATAAAATAAAACGCCCCTCCGTGACAACGTTTAATAGTCCTGGGGGCGATCCCCATGTCGCGGGATTAAAATGACGGGTAATGATCACGACCACCGTTTTCGCGACGTCGATAAGCTCGCCACCACCATAAAGATGGGAGGGCGGAGCGTCCGCCGGCTCGCGACGGACATGTCGAACCTCGGGTTTCAGGCCGGCCAGCTCGGCCGGTCGGTGGATGCGTGGGAGAGGATGCTCGCCGAGGAGGAGATCACCATATTCATGGGGCTTGCGGGAGCTATGGTGCCGGCGGGCCTCCGAGAGATCATCTCCCACCTCATCTCCGAGAGGATGGTCGACTGCCTCGTCAGCACCGGGGCGAACCTCTTCCACGACCTCTGCGAGGGGCTCGGCGTCGTCCACTACCGGGGCGACCCCGCCGCCGACGACGGGGATCTGAGGGAGGAGGGGATCGATCGGATATTCGACGTATACGTCTCGGAGGCGGGGCTGCAGAGGGGTGACAGGTACGTCGCCGAGTTCGTCAAGACCCTCGATCCCGGAAGAGGTTACTCTTCCAGGGAGATGATGGAGATGCTGGGGGAGAGGATGCCTGCAGCCACCATCCTCGGCAGCGCCCGCCGGGCCGGGGTTCCGATATACGTTCCCGCCCTATCCGACAGCTCCATCGGGATAGGGATGGTCCTGGCGTGGAGGGAGGGGCACCGGGTCGTCGTCGACCAGATAAGAGACGTCGACGAGATCAGCCAGATCACCGAGAAGTCCAGTCAGACCGGGGTCATCTTCGTCGGCGGCGGCGTCCCCAAGAACTTCATCCAGCAGACGAAGGTCGTCGCAGACCTCTCCGGCAGGTACCGGGGAGGCCACAACTACGCCATCCAGTACACCATCGATCCGCCCCACTTCGGGGGGCTCTCCGGCTGCACCTTCAGCGAGGGGGTCTCTTGGGGGAAGATCTCGAAGGAGGCGAGGATGATCCAGGTCTTCGTCGACGCCACCATCGCCCTCCCCATAGTCGTCCACGCCCTGGACGAGAGCCCCATCCGGCGCAGGAAGCCTCCGCGCTACGCCTGGGAAGAAGGCGACCTCACCCTCAGATACGGGGACAGCTGATAATGCCCGGATAAAGGAGAGAAGAAGGAGTATAATATAAAGGGGAGGCGGGGGGGCTCTCCTATCAGGAGGCCGTGGCGCTCGCGAGCTCTATGCTGCCGTCCCGATCGCCGTTCCCCTCCACCAGGACGACCTGGTCGCCCTCGTTCCAGATGTAGATATACTTCAGCTCCTTTCCGACCGCCGACCTGATCTCCGTCACCTCGCGGCCGTTGACGACGGCGGTGCCGAACCGGTCGACCCCCACGAAGGGCGGCTTCTCGAACTTCGGCTGGCCGATGTAGTTATTCACGGCAGCCTCCGCCTTCGATTCACTCTCGCAGTCCATCACCGTTATCTTCGAGTCGTAGCCGCTGCCCATCTCTGCCCACTGGTAGATGCCGATGGCGGCCCGGACGGCGCCGATATCCTCATCTCCCCTGAAATCGGCGATCTCGTCCTCGATATTTATGCCGGGGGTCGAGTCGTCGATGACGGCGATGAAGGTGAAGCCCTCGGGGAGGTTCTCCGTCGGCACCCTCGGCCCTTCGCCTCCGGCCTCATCCGAGCTGATGCAGCCGGCGGTGAGGACCGTTCCAGCGATGATCAGCATGCAAACCGCGTACTTCAGGTTCATGAGAGCTAGGTAGGTCGGTTTAAGCCAGATAAAGGCTTTGCTGGGTGACTGCTCCCTACCCCTGAAGGGGCAGGGCTTCCATCGATTCGATACGAAGAGATTGTAGCCCCAATCTCAGAATGATGAGCAAAATCTAATCGCTTATTAGCTATCCTTTCGTGGACTCGTCGGACAAGGCAGAGAGTTACGCCGAGTTCGAGGACGACGCGAAGAGGATGATCAACTGATGCGCCGATGACCGGAAACCTAAGCCGGCTCCAAAAATGCCCTCTGGGCCGAGATGTTCACCTCGACGATCCTGCCTTTTGCCTCCTTGGTCCTGCCCAGGATGTCCTCCATCAGGACCATCTCTCCTCTGGTGGAGAGGACGACGACCCCCTCCATCAGGCTCTCCTTCTCGCCCTTCATGAAAACGGATAGCTCGCACATGATAATTACCTCGAAAAATCCCGTAAATCCCGTCCATCTCGAAAATTTAAGTAGCAGGCGGACCCGGTGGGATTCGAACCCACGACCCCCGGGTTAGAAGCCCGGTGCTATATCCTGGCTAAGCCACGGGCCCGCTACACGACCGAAACCGTGATCGAAATCGAATTTCAGGCAGCTTCGGGGAGCTTCTGCCCCAGGGAGACCTTCAGCTGATCCTGGAGCTGACCGAACCGCTTCTGGATCCGCTCCTCCTGCTTTTCGAGGGTCTTCAGCCTCAGGTCGAGGACGTCTTTTTTGTCCTTCAGCTCCTCGATCAGCTTGGCCCGATCGGCCTTGAAGAGTACCTCGCCGACGCTCTTATAAATAACCGCTCCCTCATCGCTCGCCTCCAGCTCCTTGACCGCAGACTCCGTCTCCCGGATTATCATCTCTATCTGGCTCTTCTGGCTCAGCAGCGTCTGAGCCTGTTGCTGAAGCTGCTGAAGCTGTGCTATCTGGTTTTGTACCTGTGGTGGCAATTCGGTGCTCATACTTTCACCATATCCAATGCTATATCGACCAACCTGATCCACGTGTTCATGGCGGCCCTGAAAGAGACGACGTCATCGCTCTCGATCCTGAGGAGGAGCCCCTCCTCACAGGCATGGAGGCTTATCTCGCTTTTCTGGACCTGATCTTCCGCCTCGGGGGCGAGGGCTGCCATCACCCTTTCGGGGTCCTCCACCTCGAAGACGATCTCGCCGATCCCCTTCATATATTCAGCCTCAGGATCAGATCCCCGCCGTCGACGAAATCGACGAATCCGTCGCATACCCTGATCGCCCTTCCGGCTGCAGCCTCCGCCGCATGGTCGAGGTCGAAGAACTCCGCGAGATCTCTCGCGGAGTTCCCAGCCCCCACCACCACCGGCCTCGTCATCTTCAGCCTCTTAGATCCGCCCTCGCAGGAGAGGGTGAAGCGGAAGACCTCCTCCTCGCCTCTGGACCTTCTGGCGATCCCCGTGGGGCTCCCGTCCCCTTCGACGACGACCATCCAGACCCCATCATCATCGAGGCCGGACTTGCCGCGGGTCATGTAGTCGGCGCCGAGAAAGCGCGCCAGAGTCCGGGCGAGCCTCCTCGTCCGGGGGGAGGGCCTCCTGGAGGTGGTGAACCTCATCAGACCGCTTTCATCCTCTTGACGGTGGTGGGCCTCTCCTTCATGAGGATCCGATGGCCACAGTAGGGACACCTGATGCCGCTGTACTCGTAGTCAACCTCCACGGTCTTCTTGCATCTGGTGCACCTGTAGGCCAAGCTATTCAGCCTCCACAGCCCTCTTAACAGATCGGGCCACGGACTGGCCGACGGAGGTGACGGGGATGTAAGTTCCACCTGCGAAGGTGTGATCGCACTTGGTGCACCTCCAGATCCCGGTCCCCTCCCTCTTCACCTGCATCCGGCCGCATACGGGACAGTCGTACCTCTTCTTGCTCCTCTCCTCGATATCTGCGACCAGCTTTCGGATCTTCCTTCCGTACCGAGGGCCGAACCTTCCGGCGGACCTCGTCTTCCTGCCCTTCTTGAACTTCTTGACCATGATTTATACTTCCAGAAACTTCTCCCGGATCTCTTTAGCCCTCTCACATGCTATATCAACGATGCGGTGGATGGCATCCTGGCTTATGGATCCGGGGCCGCTCTTCTGCATACCACATATCGACCCGTCGGCGGTGGTTATCACCGTCAGCTTCGTGTCCGCCACCGACTCCTCGTCGGTGTCGGGATCGAAGATGATGGCGTCTCCGAACTCGACGGCGGTGGTGGCCACCGGCACGTCCTTCACCGGAAGAGGGTAATCCTCGCCGAGGCCGTACTGGGCGGCCGGTACCTTCGCCGTCATGAGAGCCGCGATCGCTCCGAGGCTCGAGGCGTCCATGAGGTTTCCGCAGTCGTCCAGGATGTGAACGTCTATGAAGATTATCCAGACCTTCTCGCCCGTTGTGATGCAGAGCGCCTCCAGGTCGATGGCCCCCGACTCCCGGACGCCCCGATCGACGACCCGGGCGAGCTCGATGCCCACCTCGTTGGGGGGGCCGGGCTCGAAGCTGGGAGAGGCGAGGGGGACGAGCTCCGCGTTGGTGATGATGACCCCCTTGTTGGGGGTGTCCGAGAAAGGCTCCCCCGGCTGGATCTTCACCCCCACCATCACCTGGGTCTTCCCAAGCTTGACGAGGGCGCTGCCGTCGGCCTTCCTTATCAGCCCCGTCTCGAGGACGATATCTCGATACTCATCGAAGCGTCTGCCGTCCGCCCTCTCGCCCTTCAAAACCAGGTGGTAGAGGTAGTCCTTCCTGATCTCCGCCATCACGACGTCGCTCATATCTCTTCCCCCGCCATGGCGACGGCCTCATCGCAGATCTCCGGTTCCATGTGGCTGTACCTGTCCACCAGAACCTTCCTCTGGATCTCGTAGATCTGCCGGCATCCGGCCTTCGCCAGATCCACAGCTCTTTTAAGCTCGTCTTTCGTCAGCCGGCCGTCCATCTGGAGGAGGGTGATATCTCCGCCGGGGGTCATGGCTATGGGAACGTCCGCCTCTCCAAGGTTGTCCTCGATCTTCATGGGGTCGAGGACGATCTCGCCGTCGACCTTGCCGGCGGCGCAGGAGGATATGAGGCTCTTCATGGGGATCCCCGCGTCCGCGAGAGCCACCGAGGCGGCGTTTATGCCGGCGGTCCTGGTGCCGGCGTCGGCCTGGAGGACCTCGACGAAGATGTCGACGACGGACTTTGGGAAGTATGACGTCAGCACCACAGGCTCCAGCGCCTCTCTGCTGACCTTCGAGACCTCGTTGCTCCTCCGGTCGGGACCTGGCCTCTTCCTCTCCTCTACGGAGAAGGAGGCCATGTTGTACCGATACCGAACTATCGCCCGGGTCACCTCCTGGAGGTGGCGGGGATGGACCTCCCTGGGGCCGTAGACCGCCGCTATCACCCTGTTGTCGCCCATCTCCATGTAGCACGAACCGTCGGCTCTCGCCAGCACTCCCACCTCGATCTTGATGGGTCGCAGCTCGTCGGAGCGCCTCCCGTCGAGCCTAACTCCGTCTTTGAAAAATGATAACTTCTCATCCATGCCGATCAACTTCTGGCCTCTTTCTCCACCCTCAGAAAATCCATTATCCTGTCGGTGAGCCCCGTCGTATGGGCTTCTTTCTCTATGATGAGGATCGTCCTCAGGGCCAGGTCCATGTCGTCGTCTTGGCCGTCGACCCAGATCCTGCCGTTCTGCCCTACGAATATGTTGCAGTTCAGCTCCTTCTTCAGCATGTTTATCATGGAGCCGCCCTTCCCGATGAGCCTGGGAACCCTGGTGGGGCTTATCTCCGCCACCCTCCCTCTCGTCAGGATCCCGAGCCTTCGATCGTTCATGGTCAGCTCCACCTTCATGGTGGAGTCGACGTCCTTGACCCGGATCATCGCGGTGCTGCCTATCCGCAGGTACTTGGACATCTCGTTCATCTCTATCTTCCTCGGCAGCTCGGATATGTGGAGGAGGCCCTCATAAGGAGAGTTTATGTTGATGATCCAGTTTGAAAAGACGATGTCCTGGACGACGCCCACCACCGTATCTCCCGGCAAGGGGACGTACTTTCCGGCGAGAGGTATCACCCGCACTTTATCCTTGTAGCTGCTGGCCATCCCGTAGAGGAGGGAGAAGACCTTCCCGTCCTTTACGTAAGTGCCCTCTCCCGCCGTTTTAGGGTCATCTGAGAGGAGGTCCCCGGGCACCACCACGTTACGATCCATGCGATCCATTAAAAGTCCTCGGTCAAAACCGTCATCGTTTCAGTAGCTTCGTCTCGGCGTCCCCTTTGGAGAGCCGGTTGACCAGGCTGTAAAACTCGTTCTGAAGCCCGGCCGGGATCCGAACGACCCCGATCCAAGATCCGTCGTTCTGCCACTGCTCTCTCTGGAGCTTGCCGAAGGTGGCGACCTCGCCGTATGCCTTGGGGGCGTAAGCCGGCGGTATCTTCACCGCCACGTCCACCTCTTCGAACCTTATCGGTATTAGAGGCCTTATGGCCTTCATGGTGATGTTGACCATCTCTTCGACGGATTTTGTAGGATCGACGTGGACGTGGGCCTCTTCCATGGCCCGCTCGATCCTGGCGGGGGGGTGAGGGGTCCCGGTCTGGGGGTTGATGGCGTTCATGGCGATGAGGTGGACGACCTGCCTTCTCTTATTCTCGATGATCCTCTTCCTCTGCTCTGCAGTCAGCTGGATCTCGCCCTTCTTGATGATCTTTGCGGCTATCGCCAAAACGTCGGTCGTCTCGAAGGCCCCGAGGAGATCCTCCTCGGAGCTTCTGTCCCCGCGACTGGCGTTCTCGAAGACGTCCTCCGCGGCCAAGATCTTCTCGACCTCCACCTTATCGCCCTGACGAAAGGACATGGCACCCTCGGGGTCCACCAGAACCTCGAAGACGGCGCCGTGGGTCTTGAGCCTGGCCGTCACCGCCTCCTCCAGGGTGACCATCCTCACTCCTCTCCGACGCCCTCGCCGCCGATTCCGGCCTTCATCTCCTCCACCCTGGCGGCCACGTCCTCCTCTTCGAGCTTACGGAAGAGCTTCTCTTCAAGCTTGATCACCCCTATCTCGGTGGTGGAGGCCTCAAACTTCCCCTCGGCAGCCTTGTACAGCGCCTCAAGCCCCAGGAGGATCGCCTGATCGCAGTCCATATCCTCCCGGTACTTCTCCTCGAAGATCTCCATGACGGCGGACCTGCCGGCCCCGATCCCGGTGGCCTTGTACTCCAGCAGGGCGCCGGAAGGGTCGGTCTCAAAGAGCCGCACCCGCTCTTCGTCAGCGCCGACGATGAGAAGCGACGTCCCGAAGGGCCTGACCCCGCCGTACTGGGTGTAGGTCTGCTTGAAGTCGCAGATCCTCTTGGCCAGGACCTCGACCCCTATGCTCTCGTCGTATACGAGCCGGTTTATCTGAGACTCCACCCGGGCCCTATCGATGAGGACTCGAGCGTCGGCGACGAGGCCGGAGGTAGCAGCGCCGATGTGCTGGTCGATCTGGAATATCTTCTCTATCGACTCCGGCTCCATCAACCTGCTGGTAATCCTCTTGTCCACCAGTACCGCCACGCCGTCGACGGCCTTGATCCCAACGGCGGTGGTGCCCCTCCTCACAGCCTCGCGGGCGTACTCCACCTGAAACAGCCGCCCGTCGGGGCTGAAGACCGTTATAGCCCTATCATAACCCATCTGAGGTGCCATCTGCATCAATATCCTCTCCGCATAAATCAAAAGAGGTCAGTCCCACGTACCGTGTGCCTGATCCTTCCGTTATCTTCTGGTCATCTGGAGCCAGGTCGATCTCACGACCATGAACGCGGACAACAGATCCAGAAACGAGCCCTAAATCGACTCTTCTCTCATTTTCGTCGGGCTGTAAGGTCGATTGCGGTATATACTTTTCTGTCGCGGCTTTGATCGTCCCCGAAATCCCCCTCACCCTTATGGCCGCCCTCGTCCCCCCGACGGAATGGACGGTGGCGAGGAGGGCCCTGCACTCCTCCGTCCTATCGTGGGAACAGCGGAGAAGGCCGAACCTTCCGTCGAAGGAGATTATCCGGAGCCGGTTTTTTGCAGCCCCCAGGTCGCCGAATAGGGAGGTCTGGGCGGACCGGACCTCCCTTGTCAGGTCCACCGCCCTGATCCGCCCCTCGGCCTCCACCTCGATGGCCAGATACCTCCTCCTATCTCGGAGGACCGGAAGCCAGCTCCTCAAAGGACCTCCACCCCCACCGACGCCCACATCCTCCGGTTGAGGTCCAGGATCGATCTGGGGAGGGCGAGGGCGTCAAGGGCCCGGTCCCTCTCCACCCCCAGGAGGGATGCCAGGGCCATCGCCTCCCGGGGAGATCGAAGGTCGAGGTGAGATGCGGCGCCCGTCGATATCATCAGATGGAGGTCGAACTTCCTTACCAGGTCCAGGTCCCTTTTGACCGCCTCCATCCAACGGACCCTCCCGCCTCCCCGGAGGCGGATCATCGGTCCCAGATCGAGACATATCGCCACCTGGTTATCCCTCGCAGCCCTCGCCGCCGCCACCCCGATCCCCGCCCTTCCGCCCTGGGGATGAGCGAGCATGTCGACGTTGGGGTCTTCGCAGGCGGCCCGGTTGATCTTCTCGTCTCCCCCGTGGACGGCGATGAAGGCGACCTTATTGCGGAGGGACGCAGCCCTGGAGTGGACCGCCCTCTGATCTGCGGCCACGATCTCGGCGCCGAAGACAACCTCGATCCCTCCCGCGAGCCTCGCGCCGTCGGAGCCGAAGGGCGGGACGGTAGCGTTGTGGTTTGTGATGATGATCCCGGAGTAGCCGAGCTTCCTCGCCGCCAGGGCCATCCTGCTGGGGGAGTCTGAGCCGTCCGGAAGGGTGTGAAGGTTGCACTCGAAATACGTCATAAAAGGTCCTCGGCGACCTTCAAAGCCCTATCTCGCCTCGCAGGATAAGATTCCAGATGAGCAGAGACCGAGATGGCGTCGCCGCAGTCTGCCAGACGGACCTCCCCTTCGCAGGCCGCCTGTTTGTCGAGGCGGAGGTAGAGTTTGCAGTCATCGTCGACCCTCTGGGCCGCCTCTCGCCTCAGCCTGGCCATATCCCCCTCAGGGAGAGCCTCCCTGAGGAGGAGAAAGAACCTCAGCCCCTCCTTCTTCCCGAGGGTGGCGGATAGGATGATGATCTCGTTTCCGAAATGGCCGACGGCGGAGGTTTTGGATACGGAGCCCTTCGGGACGAAGAGGGATAGGGCCTCTCTCACCTTTCCATCGTCCTCGGTGGAGGCGACGAAGGCTCGAAAGGTCACCCTGTGAATCAAATCACTTTCCTCTCACTTTCCTCTGCTATCGTGGGCCCTTATGCTGGGACGGACCTTCTCGGCGCCGATCCCCTTCTTCTGCAGGCCCCTGCCCCGCTTTCCGGCGCTCGTCTTCCCACGGTTAGCCCTGCCTCTGTGGCTTGCGCCCCTTATCCAGGAGAGGTTGGAGTCGGAGGCTATCGCCGGATGGAACGGATCGACGAGGATCACCTCGTACCACTTCTGCTTTCCGTCCTCCCCCACCCAGTAGGAGTTCAGGACCTCCATGTTGGGGTGCTTTCGGCCGGCCCGCTCTTCGGCGATCCTCTGGAGGCTCTTTGCGGGGGTTATCTTGTGCATCCCCATGTGCTTGGTCCGCCGCCCCCTAATGTACCTGGACTTTCTCCTCCCGCCGCGCCTGACCTTAACCCGAACGACGATGATCCCCTGCTTCGCCTTGTAGCCCAAGGCGCGAGCCCTGTCGAGCCTGGTGGGGCGGTCTATCTTCTGGACGGTCTCCTCCCGCCGCCACCCGACGAGCCTCTCCTGCCGCAGCTCGCCGACGTAGCTCTCGCCGGGGGTCTTCCACGCGTCGCGGATGTATGCATAAAAAGACTTCAATAGCTTCACCTCATCCGGTTCGACCATGCCGGGTCACATTCCGGACCGGTCCCCCTATCGGCTCATAGAAGATAAACCTTTTCCGGCCTTTTTGGAGAACCGCTTCCGAACCGAGGCGATCGACATACAGCCTTCTGCCTACAGCCTTCTGCCTACAGCCTTCTACCTACAGCCTTCTACCTACAGCCTTCTGCCGCACCTCTCATGCCATCGAGCTGAACCTCTCCCCTCCCCGAAGACGAAGGCTCTGCCCTTCAATCCCTCAGCCGTTCCGACAGGAGCCACCGGCGCGGCTCCCTCTCCTCTTCCAGGGCGAAGGCGGCCTTAAGTCTGCCCTTCACCTTAACCCTGGTGAAGACGAGCCGCTCACCGTTCTTTGCCTCGACGAGGGCGAGGAGCTCCTCCATCTCCCGGTCGGATAGCTCGATCACCCCTTCCCTTCCGGTGAGCCAGTTGAATATCTGGACCTCGTTTATCTCCCGAACCCGCTTGAGGGGTTCGATCTCGGTATCTTCGCCGATCTGGACGCTCCTCCCCTCCTCCGGCGACCAGCCTATCTTCCTCTTCTCCGCCGCGAGGAAGGATATGGGGACTTTCTCCCCCTCCAGGGGTTTGGGGTAGAGGGCGGTCAGCCTCTTCTCCGCATCTCCCATCGATGAGACGGGATCTGTGGCCCCCGATCCGTCTTGCCTCCTCGGATGCTGGACCTCGCCGCCTCCCGGCTCCATCATGCCAGAGTCCCCTCCCCCTCTTCTTCCCTTCCCGAAGGCGGATCGATCTCGGCGACCTTTTTCGTCGCAAGTATGGTCAGGTCCTCGCCTCATAATCGATCCTCTTCTTGAGGATGCACCCCCCGCCCCGGAGGCCCCCCAGAGGGTGTCTCGGGGTTCCCATGGAGTTCATGCACCTCGCCATCACCGCCGCCCCTCGAGCGAGGCCGTCGTCGACGAAGACGACGTTCTTCTCCGGCACGTCGTATAAATTTAAGGATCCGATCTCCTCCAAGATCAGCTCCGGCTTGTTGCCGCTGATCCCCGCCCTCCCGGTGATCCCCATCGCCGTCTCCTTGGTGACGAGCCCCGCCTCCATCGCCACCTCCACAAGCCGCCTGGCGGTCAGGGCCGCGGCTACGTCTATCGCCCCAAATAGCGTCTTAATCCCCCTCTCCTGGCAGATCTCCCCGCCTATCTGGGCGAGACGGTTGAGGAGGCTTCCGTTCTCCCCGACGTCGCAGCCTATGAGGACGACCCCTATCTTCTTCGCCGCCGCCGGGTCGACGGGGACGGAGCCGTACCTGGTCCTGCCGGCGGGGACCCTCTCGATCCTTATATGCTCGTCGATGGTCCTCGCGTAATCCCGGGCGTGTTTATCGATCTTAACCTTCTTGCCGTTGAAGATGTCGAGGGTGGTTCCCGTCTGGGGGTCGACGAGCCCCGTCCCCTGGATCAGGGCGTCGGGGATCGCCCCCGCAAGGCCGCAGAAGTTGCCGATGGTGTTCGCGTAGGGCATCTCCGCCGAGGTGATCCTCCCGTCGAGGGTCGTCCCGAAGTCGAGGGAGAGGCATGGGTTTCGGTAGTCGACGTCGGTCCACTTCGCCCCCTCCTTTATCCCGGCGGTGGCGAGCTCTCCTTCCATCTCGTTGGCGACGATCTCGACCCCCGTCGAGCCCTTCGGCGGAAAGACCGAGGCGACGGGGCCGTTGAAGACTATCTTGTCCATGAGACAGTAAGCCCTGAACTTCGCCGGTATGTTCTGGATCGACATCGCCGGGGTCA
The DNA here is from genome assembly GCF_029167205.1 of Candidatus Methanocrinis alkalitolerans. Lineage (NCBI taxonomy): Archaea > Methanobacteriati > Methanobacteriota > Methanomicrobia > Methanotrichales > Methanotrichaceae > Methanocrinis > Candidatus Methanocrinis alkalitolerans. The sequence continues at coordinate 27,765 of NZ_JARFPL010000006.1, read as the reverse complement.
TAAGCCTGGGGGGGACCCCGGCCATGAGGCATCCCTCGGCGAGGGCCTGGATGAAGGTTCCCACCTCGTCGGGCGACGAGAAGCCGGCGACGACCCCCGTCGACCGGACGACGAAGTTCAGGTCGTCCTTGATGGAGAGCCTCGCCTTGGCGTGGCTCTCCAGGAGGGCGTCTCTGACGAGCTCCGAGACCGACTCCCGAGTGAGGGGGGTGCCGCAGAGGGTATGAGCAAAGACCTCCTCGCCCGGCCTGGGCCTTCGGACGTCCCGGGTCATCTTCACCGTCTTGTTGACTATACGGGTCTGGCCGTTCTTCATGTTCGTCGCGGTGAGGATGCATTTTGTAGTGCTGTTGCCCACCTCCACAGAGGCGACGATGTAGTAGGGCTCCTTCTTCAGCTCCAGGATGTCCACCGGGGGGCTCTCGGCGATCCTCGGTTTCGGCTTCGATCTGAGGAGACGGGCGATGCTCATACATCCGGGAACGGAACTTACAGAGCATAAACTCTTCGGGCCCGCCCCGAATCGAAAGTTTGATTTTATGGCAGGAGAAGGAAGACCGCGTGTATTCGGCAGCGGTGGTGGGGGCGGGCCCCGCGGGGAGCACGGCGGCCCGCTTTCTATCGGAGAAGGGGCACGATGTAATCCTCATCGATCGAAAGGAGGTGGTGGGGGTCCCAAAGCAGTGCGCTGAAGGGCTCTTTTCCGACTGCCTCCCCGAATTTGCGACGGAGATCGGCGGCTTTATCACAGGAAAGATCCGATACCTGGAGGTCGTCTTTCCCAACCTCGCCAGCTACCGCGTGAGGTGCGACCTTTTCATGCTCGACCGCCCGGAATTCGACCAGCATCTTCTGAAGCTCGCGGAGCGGTCGGGGGCGCAGGTCGCCCTCGGCGAGAAGGCCGAGAGGATCGACCCCGAGTCCGGCATGATCCGCCTGCGGGGAGGGGAGACGATCAGAGCCGAAGCGATAGTCGGCGCCGATGGACCCGCCTCGCGGGTGGCAAAGTCGATGAAAGTGAAAAACCGGCTAATTCCGGCGGCCCAGATGGAGATCGCCTGGCCGGAGGACGACGCCATTTATGCATACCTCGACCACGACCTCTGCCCCCACGACACCGGCACCACCCAAAAATCCCGCTCTTACTCCTGCTGGGTATTCCCCAAGAACGAGCGGGGGACCGCCAACGTCGGCTGCTTCGGGACCTTCCCCACCCTGGAGAGGTTCGTATCGAAGTACAGGATCGCCGGCGACGTCGTCGAAAAGAACGGGGGGGCGATACCCCTGGGCGTCGCCGAGAGGCTCCAGCGAAGAAGAGCCGTCCTCATCGGGGACGCTGGAGGGCTCACCAACCCCTTCACCGGCGGCGGCCTCTATCCGGCGGCGAGGTCGGCGAAGATAGCCGCCGACGCCATCGACCGTTTCCTCAGAGGCGAGACGGAGCGGATCGAGTATGAATCGAGGATGAGGAGAGACTTCGTCGCCTCCGGCCTCCACATGAGAGGGAGAAACGCCCTCGCGGCCCTCTCCAACGACGAACTATGCCGGCTCGGGGACGCCATGGACGGCCTCGTCTTCCCAGGCCTAAGGCTCTCCGCAAGCCCCCTGCTCGTCTATCGGGGGCTGCGCCACCCCGGGATCATGAGGCCGAAGTACGCCCCCCTCTTAAACCTCCTATTCCGCTACTGCCTGGCGGGGAAGGTATGGTGAAGGGGCGGGGGGCTTCTCGAAGGAGCCCCTTCCTCCGATCCTCTTCAATCCCGGATCTTCCGCGCCTCCAGCTTCTCGCCGTGCTTCAGCCTCAGCATGATCTGTTTTGCGAGGTCGGAGGACTTCACCATCCTGATATCCCCCCTCCTGCCGATGGTGGCGGTGAAGACCGGCTCCTTGCCGACGAAGATCTCGACCCTCTCCCCCGCCTTACCGCCGACCCAGATCGCCAGGTGGCGGCCGGTGTCCTCGATGTGGGGCTTCAGAGCCTCCCCGCCTTCGTCGAAGGTCTGGACGTCGATGTGGATCCCCAGGGACTTCTCGATCTGCTCGATCCTCTTGCCCGACTTTCCTATGATCCTCGCCGCCTCGTTCTCCTGGACCTTCACCACCGCCGAGGAGTCGCTGATCATCTTCACCTCGAAGGGGCCTTTGAGGTGGCCGGCCATCTCCGTCTCGACCTGGCGGGAGGCGAGGTCCCAGGAGGCGGGCTTCTTCGCCTCCGGGGATATGGGCATGATGACGATCTCCTCGCCGTAGGTGTAGAGCTCGTACTCGGCCTTTCCGCTCTCGAAGTCCTTGACGACGATGACCGGCCTCGCCAGGTCCGCCTCCGTCATCCCCGAAGGGACCTTCACCATGAACTCCACGTCCATGACCTTCGAGACCTCCCCCTTCTCGATGAAGACGATGGTGTCGATCACCTGGGGTATCATCCCCAGGTCGACCCTCCCGATGAGCCTCTGGATGGCGTCGATGGGCTTGTTGGCGTGGACGACCCCGATCATCCCGACCCCCGCCATCCGCAGGTCCGCGAATACCTGGAAGTCCGTCGTCTTCCTCACCTCGTCGTAGATGGTGTAGTCGGGCCTCACCAGAAGGAGGATGTCCGCCGAGGCCTCCATGGAACCCTCCAAGGGGCCGTACTGGGTGATCTCCGGCGGAACCTGGAGGTCTCTTGGAGCTTCCAGGGTCTTGACTATGTAGTCGCAGTCATGGAGGTAATTTGCAACTCCCGCAGCGAAGGTGGACTTGCCGGATCCGGGGGGGCCTGCGATCATTATCCCCCGGTGAGCCTCCTTCAGCCTCGCCTTCAGCTCGTCGCTGTGCCGGTAGTCCTCCAGGTCGACTTTGGCGACGGGCCTCACCGCCGTTATCTCGAGGCCGTCGGAGAAAGGAGGCCTGGCGATGGCGATCCTCATGGGGCCGAGCTGGACGACTGCGGCTCCGATCTTCTCCATCTCGATGTGGGCGTCGGGGTCGGACTTGACCCTCTCGAAGATCTCCCTCACCATCTCCCGCAGGTCCCTCTCGCTCTGGCTCCGGTTTGCGATCTTCACCAGGCTGAACTCTCCGACCTTCCCCCTCTTGGCCAGGGGGATCGCCCCCTCTTTGAGGTGGACAGAGAGGGTGTCGGGGGTGAAGTATTTGTCGAGGCTGATGGGTTTGATCTCCCCTCTCTGAGGTCGGACGTACTCGACCTCGATCCCCATCGCCTCTGCCACCCTCGACTGGATCGAGTCGCTGGTGAGGAAGAACGCCCCGATGTCCAGGGCGACGTCCCTTATCATGGCGTCGATCTCGCCCCCTCCCGCCAGCTTGATCTGGTCTAAGTCCGGCCTTACGCCGACGTATTCCAGTTCGATCTTGCCGGACTTCGCCAGCTGCGAGAGGCGTCTCAGCTCTTCAAGCCCCTTGATCCCGGTCTCGCGGCCTCGGTTGGCCTGGGCCTCCAGCTCCGCCACCACCGCTTCTGGGACTACAACTCGTTTTCCCAGATACTCGCCGGTGGCCACCTTGGCAGAGACCCTGCCGTCGATCACCACGCTCGTATCAGGAACTATGCAATCTACCATTGTAATAAACATCCTTCAGTTAGTTATTTAGTATTTGTGATCGAAGCCGAAAGTGATCTCAGAGATAGACTATGTCCATCCCCCTTCTCTCGGCTATCCCCGCGAGGAGATCATCGATCCCCATCTGTCGCCTTATCTGTCGGGCGGCCATCACCACCATCACCGGTCGACCGTACTTGTGGACCGCCCGGATCTTGGCCGAATCCTCGCCGAATCCGGGGTCGAGCCGTATCAGAATGCATATCTTGATGCCGCTCTGGACGAAACCGACTTCGTCCTGGTGGCCGAACTCTATGCAGACCCTCCCCCGCTCCAGGATCATCCTGTAGGCGACATCGTAGCTGGCAAAGGCGTTTCTGTCGTAGAGCTTCTTGTCCAGGAGGGCTGGTCGAAGGTCCTCTTCGACGACGGACTCGGCCAGATCCAGGAGCTGCTCCTGAACATCCGTCGAATGCTCCGGGCACTTGGCTATGGTGAAGAGGTTCAGGTGGTGCAGAAGCTCCTTTTTGGCGTGGCAGTAAGGGTGAGCCTCCACGACGAGATAGTCGCCCTCGCCGGGGAAGAAGGACGGAGAGTAATGGTCGCAGCTCTCGCATTTGATCTTGATAAGAGTCTCCTTGTCGAGGAAGGGGGCCATCCCCTCAATGAAGGCCAGGATCTCCCCCATCTGGGAGCTCACCCCCTCGGGGAGGCTCTGCTGAGCCGCCCTGACGGCGAAGATCAGCTCCCCCTGTTTTGCTTCCACCCCCTGTCCGTCCGCCTCTTCTGGATCATCATTCATGGCAAACTCCTTCCCCCAGGCGCGCGTCCGATATAAAAACGTGGTGATGCGCCTCTGTCGCTCCCTTCTCCGAAAAGGCTATATTCTGTCGCCGCCTCACGCCGGTGAGGAGGTCAGCCGGTTGAAGGAGATTCGATTTCACGGCCGGGGTGGCCAGGGAGCTGTTACTGCCGCTGAGCTGATAGCCATTGCGGCTTTTGAAGATGAGAAGTACTCCCAGGCCTTCCCCGCCTTTGGTGTGGAGCGGAGAGGTGCTCCAGTTATGGCTTTTGCCCGGATCGCAGACGAGCCGATCCGGATTCGGAGCCAGATTTACGAGCCCGATTACGTCATAGTTCAAGACGTCACCCTGCTGGACGTCGTCGACGTGACGAGCGGCCTAAAGCCAGAGGGGAAGATAATAATCAATACCGACAGGGAAGCAAAAGACCTGAAGCTACAGACTGAGGCGAAGGTCATAGCCATCGACGCCACCCGGATCGCTCTTGAGAAGCTGGGAAGGCCCATCGTCAACACCACGATGCTCGGCGCCTTCTGCGGCGCCACCGGAGAGGTGAGCCTCGACAGCGTAAACAAGGCCATTTTGAGCAGGTTCTCCGGAGCCCTGGGGGAAAAGAACCTCGCCGCCATAAAGACCGCTTACGAGGGGGTCAGATTATGACAAAATGCGCAGTTAGAATGGTGGTGGAGCCGGGGAGCACCGAGATCACCAAGACCGGTGCCTGGAGGACTTTCGTCCCGGTCTTCGACCACGACAAGTGCATCAAGTGCAGCCTCTGCGAGATATACTGTCCCGAGAGCTGCATCCACCAGATCGAGGGAAACTATGTCCCGGATCTCGACTACTGCAAGGGGTGCAGCGTCTGCGCCCATGAGTGCCCCCGGGGAGCGATCACCATGGTCCTGGAGGAGAAGTAGATGAGGAAAGTGGTGGAAGGATCCTACGCGATAGCCGACGCCGTCAGGTGCTGCTCTCCCGACGTCATATCGGTCTATCCCATAACCCCCCAGACCCACATCGTCGAGCACATATCGCAGTTCGTCGCCGAAGGGAAGCTCGACTGCGAGTACATAAACGTCGAATCTGAGTTCTCCTCCCTCTCGTCCCTCATCGGGGCGAGCGCCGCTGGAGCCCGGACTTACACCTCCACTACGAGCCAGGGGCTCGCCCTGATGTTCGAGGTCCTCTTCAACGCCTCGGGGATGAGGCTGCCCATCGTAATGACGACGGTAAACCGGGCCCTGAGCGCTCCCCTCTCCATCTGGAACGACCAGCAGGACGCCATGGCGGCGAGGGAGGCGGGCTGGATCCAGATATATGCCGAGAACGTCCAGGAGGCGATCGACCTCACCCCCCAGCTCTTCAAGATCTCGGAGGATCCGAAGATCCTCACACCCTCCATGGCCTGCATGGACGGGTTCATCCTCACCCACGTCTACGAGCCGGTGGAGTTCCTCGACGAGTCGAAGGTGAAGGAGTTTCTCCCGCCCTACCGGCCCGAGTACGTCCTGGACCCGAAAAACCCCAAGACCTTCGGAGCCTTCGCCGACCCGAGCTGGTTCACCGAGTTCAAGTACCAACAGTACCGCGCGATGGAGAGGTCTCTAAAGAAGATCGAGGAGGTCTCCAAGGAGTTTGAGGAGGTCTTCGGCCGCGGATACGGCGGCCTCATCGAAGCATACTCCATGGACGATGCCCAAGTCGCCCTCGTCACCATGGGATCATTAGTCGGTACCGTCAAGGAGGCGATCGACGACCTCAGGAGAGAAGGGGTGAAGGTGGGGCTCGTCAAGATCAGAAGCTACCGGCCCTTCCCCGAGGAGGCGCTCAAGAGAGCCCTGAAGGATGCGAACGTCATCGCCGTCATAGAGAAGGACGTCTCCATGGGGTATGAGAGCGCCCTGCTCACCGACCTCAAAGGCGCCTTCTACAACAGCCCCATCAGGACTCCGATCATAGGGTTTGCGGTCGGCCTCGGCGGCCGGGACATAGGGATAAAGCAGATAAGAGAGATCGTCGAGAAGGCGTCTAAGGTGTCGGATGCCGGGATCGAGGACGAGTTTGAGATCTTCGACGTGAAGCCAGAGTGTCTCTAGGAGGATTATCATGGAAGAGAGTTTGTTTGCGCCCGGCCACAGGGCCTGCGCAGGATGTGGAATGCCCACGGCGATAAAGCTGGTACTGGACGCCGCAGGCCCCAACACCATCGTCGCCTCGCCCACCGGATGTCTTGAGGTCACCTCGACCCCCTTCCCGGAGAGCTCCTGGAGGGTCCCCTGGGTTCACTCCCTCTTCGAGAACGCGGCGGCGGTCGCCTCCGGGGTGGAGTTGGCGCTGAAGAGGTTCAAAAAGGAAGACATCAACATCCTGGTCATCGGCGGCGACGGGTCCACCTTCGACATAGGCTTCGGAGCGATCTCGGGGATGTTCGACCGGGGCCACAGGATCACCTACGTCTGCTACGACAACGAGGCGTACATGAACACCGGTGTCCAGAGGAGCGGATCGACCCCCTTCTGCGCCAAGACGACGACGACGCCCACGGGAAAGCTCTCCCTCGGAAATCCGCGCCCCAAAAAGGACATGCCGGCGATAGCCGTAGCCCACAGAGTCCCTTACGTCGCCACCGCCTCCATCGCCTACCCCGTCGACCTCCGGCGGAAGGTCGAGAGGTCTCTGTCGGCCGAGGGGCCGGCCTACATCCAGGTCAACGCCCCCTGCATCACGGGATGGAACTATGAGGCCGGCGACACCATCGAGCAGGCGAGGCTCGTCGTAGAGACTTGTCTGTTGCCTCTGATCGAGTACGTCGACGGCGTCCTGGTGGGGGTCAAGAAGGTGAGGAGGAAGCGGCCGGTCGAGGATTACCTCAAGACCCAGGGGAGGTACAGACACCTCTTCAAGGCGGAGGGCGGCGCGGAGGTCATCGCCCAGATCCAGGCGATGGCCGACGCCAACGCCGAGAAGTTCGGCCTCGTCGACTGAGGGAGCCTGAGGGGCCCTCCGGCCCCTCGTAATCGGTCTATTTTTGGAGAGGGAAGATGTACGTAGGAAGGATCGTGATCATAGGGGGGACGAAAGGCCGGGCCTGGGTCGGATACCGGGTATCGTCCCGCTCCTTTCCCAACCGCAAAGCTAAGGTGAGGGGGGATTCAGTCCTCGTATCCCCTGTGGATCCGCTGGATCTGGAGAAGAACCCCTACATAGCATACAACTGCATCAGGATCGCCGGGAAGGCGGCGGTCGTTGCCAACGGTACCCACGCCGACATGATAGGAGAGAAGATCGCCGACGGGACGAGGCCCCTTGAGGCGATCGCCCTGAGCCTCATCGCTTTCGGCTACGAGAGGGACGAGCTTTCTACCCCGAGGATCGCCGGTGTGGTGAAGGGGGATCGGGGGTGGCTGGGGATAGCCCGCAGGGACGAGATCTGGGCTAAGGAGTTCGACCTCTCCGGGGACGGGGCCTTCATGGTCGCCACCTACGAGAAGACGGACTTCGAGGAGATCAGCCTCGGAGGCGGGAGCGCCGGAGAGATAGCAAAAGCCGCCTTCGAGATGGACTACGAAAAGCCGGTATGCTCTGCTGCGGCCTTCGATGCCGGGAGCGATGCGGGCGGCGACGGATGCAGCGGCTTCAGCCTCGCGGCATACAACCCGGCGACAAGATGAGGTCGCCGAACGAGAAGGATTCAGATTTTGATGATTTTGAGGAGGGGAAGGGATGGAGATAAACGGCGTAGAGATTGAGGATACCTTTGCAGAGGGCTTTCCGATAAAGGTGGCCAGGGTTCTGATAACGGCCATAACGGAGCGTTGGGCTATGGAGGCGGCGAGGGAGGCGACGGGGTTTGGGACCTCCGTCATCATGTGCCCGGCGGAGGCGGGGATCGAGCGGATGGCAAAGAGGAGCGAGACCCCCGACGGGAGGCCCGGGGTCTTCATCCAGATCTGCAATATGAGCTATAAGAACCTGGAGAACTCGCTTCTTTCGAGGATCGGCCAGTGCGTCCTGACGGCTCCGACGACGGCGGTATTCAACGGCATCCCGGAGGCGGAGAAGCAGTTTGATACGGGGGCGAAGCTGAAGTTCTTCGGAGACGGCTTCCAGAAGGAGGCCTCCTACTGCGAGCGGGGGGTCTGCATCATACCGGTGATGTCCGGCGACTTCATCGTCGAGGAGAAGATCGGCGCCGTCGACGGGATCGCCGGAGGAAACTTCTTCATCATGGCCGAGAACCAGGCCTCCGCCCTGATGGCGGCCGAGGCGGCCGTCGACGCCATAAGGGAGGAGGAGGGGACGATCACCCCCTTCCCCGGCGGCGTCGTCGCCAGCGGCTCGAAGGTGGGAAGCCGATACAAGTTCCTGAAGGCATCGACGAACGTGAGGTTCTGCCCCACCCTCAGGGACGAGGGGGTATGCACCCTCCCGCAGGAGATCGGAGCCTCCTACGAGGTGGTCATCAACGGCGTCGATCGGGAGGCGATCGAAAGGTCGATGCGCTCGGGGATAAAAGCCGCCTGCACCGTCCCGGGGGTCGTCAAGATATCGGCCGGAAACTTCGAGGGGAAGCTGGGGCCCCACCTCTTCGGTCTCCACGAGATCCTGGGGTGAGGGGAGCTCCGGGACTTCGGTTTCATCCTATTTTTATTTTAAAAGTTCGATGAAGCGCTCTTTGGATAAGTCGGCCTGTTTTAGGATGGCCATCAGCGTACCTCTTGGCAGCCTTTCGCTCTTAGGCACGATGACCAGAAGTTTATGGCCAGTCTCATCTATCTTGTAAAATGCAGTGTGACTGCCCTTGCCGCGCTTCGGAGCGTCTTCGAAACCCTCTTTTTTGAGGACTTTTACCACGTCGTCTGAGGAGACCAAGGGCAGCTTTCTCATGTGGTTACCTCGATCATCGAGGTAAATTTGTGAGGGGAGGAAATGGCCGCCTCAACATCTTCCATGAGGCCCAGCTCCTCAGCATTCTCCAGGTATAGCTCTACAGCTTCTTTCAGGTTTTGAAGCGCCTCTTCTGGTGTACTTCCAAAACTTGCGACCTCCAGCTCGGGACATTTTGAGACGTAGGCACCTTCTTCTTCCCATATCGTGGCGGTCAGACTTACCTTCTTCATTTCTCGATCTCCATGTTCTGGCAGACTATCGCTTATGTGTACTTATATATCGATTGATCGACCCGGTCAAGTTAAAGGTGGCTATGAACCCACCCTCAAACGGCGACCACTTCCTTCAGGATAGCCTCTCCGATTCCGGGTTTTAGGCTCTTTTTCATCACCAGATCCACCTTGACTCCCAGCTTATCTCCAAGCTCTCTTTCGAGGGCGATGAGCTCCCAGAGGGTAGGGGGTACACGTTCAAACTCCACGAGGATATCAAGGTCGCTTCTATCGTCCGCCTCGCCCCTGGCATAAGAGCCGAAGACGCCCAGATGCTTCACGCCGTAGCGCCCAGCGAGATATGGCACCATCTCCCTCAGAGCCCTGACGATATCGTCGAGGGAGGGGCGATCTGGATGGATCTTTGGGGTGTCATCGGTCAATGGCATCACCTGCTGGCCGTTCGTGACTTAAACGAGCCCAGGGGATATATCTCTTTTGAAAAGGTTAAGATCGGCCGAAGGTCGCGGACCGATTGAGAAGTCGATGGGCGCCGGGGTCGATGATGCCCAGCTCTCCGGCGTTCTCCAGGTACAGCTCCACCGCCTCTTTCAGATTTTCGAGGGCCTTCTCGGGCGTCCCGCCCCAGCTTGCCACCTCCAGCTCAGAGCACTTGGAGACGTAGGCGCCATCCTCTTCCCAGATCGTGGCGGTCAGGTTCAGGGAGGCGGCCAGGTTCAGGCCGGTCATCTTGCGATCCGTCATATCACCTATGGCGATGGATCATCATGGCTTTATATTCGGAGCATTCGGAGCCATATCCTCCCGGTGATCCAGGGCGAAATACCATTAAATAATATGAATAGTAATAGACCGACTAGAAGACCGACTAGATCGGCTCAAGAGAGTATCTCAAAAGGCATCTAAAAAATTTTGGGGCGGTATGATATATGATGATCCATAAATCCCTCGTGCAGATATTTCTGGTCCTCTCCATCCTCGCCATATCCCTCCAGCCTTCCAGCTCCCAAGGCGAGATGGCAGATGAAGACGTGGCGATCGCGGAGCCATCGTGGCTCCTGGTGACGACTATCTCTCCCTCCTACTCGAGGCAGGTCGTAGCAGATTTCGAGGCGCTCCAGGAGCCCCTGGGCTTCCCCGACCATCTGGCAGAAGAAGACGCCGAGAGGGCCGAAGGCGACTTCGACGCAAACCTCTACTTCGACGTCCTCGACCGGATCTCCCCGCAGCGCGGATACGTCCTCGACTACGTCTACCACTACGCCGGGATCGGGGGCGGACCCGTCCTCTACGCCCGTAAATCCACCGCGCCCCCTTATCGAAACTACTCCGAGTACGTCGCCGCCGCTTCCCCAAACAAGCGGGCGGAGAGGGAGGACTACTACCTGCGCCACATCGCCGCCGACGGGTCGCCGGAAGGGTACTTCCAGCTCGCCCTCCTGCGCATCCAGGGCGAGCAGTTCTACCAGTTCTGGCACGCAAACTACAACGACGGCAGGATCGTCTCCGACCGCGAGGAGGCCAGGGCGAGGCAGGGAGGCGGATTCGGCCCAGACGAATCGACGATCGAAGGGCTTCTGGCGGATTTGGAGGGATTCGACCTCGCCCCGACCGTTTCCATGAATGGAGATCTGGTGAAGGTCGAAGCGGTCGTCTTCACCAAGTGGGGCGGGTTTATCAAGAGGTCGATATTGATGGAGAGGGAGGCTCCCCACCTGATCCTCGGCGAGGGGTCGCAGGTGCTCGTGGAGTACGACTGCGGGATATTGTTCTGAGGAGAGAGAGGGAGGGGGGCAGGAGAGGGGGATAGGGTCTGCCACTCCTTCGGCAGAGGGGTAAGAGTGGGGATACACTTTCATGATTTGGCCCATTCATCCATTATTTCTCTATTTTTAAGGGGGAATAGGCCCAGCTTTTCAGCGCATGGATTTGAGTGGCATAAAATTATCTGAGGTCTAGACCAAAAAACTTAAATTTTAATAAATTACTTAGATATTGCGGTTGTGATAAATAAAATGCAGCTAGTGATCAATACATATGGGTCGTATTTAAGAAAAAGTGGAGATTGCTTTCTGGTAAAGAAGGATGAAAAGAGCTTTGAAGTGGCGGCGGGCAAAATAAATAGCATCTTAATTACTACAGCCGCATATATAACCACAGATGCCATTAAGATGGCGGTAGACAACAACATAGACATAGTCTTTCTCGACGCCCACGGAGACCCTTACGGAAGGGTCTGGCACCCGAAGCTTGGGAGCACGACGCTGATCAGGAGGAGGCAGCTGGAGATCTATGATGGCACCGAAGGACTGAACCTGGCTAAGGAGTGGGGCATAAAGAAGTTTGAAAATCAGATGGCTCTGCTGAACCGGTTGAAGAAGGCCAGGCCGGAGAAGGGGGGCGGTCTGGACGGGTACATCCAGGAGATCGAGAGGTCCCGGGACGATATGAAGCAGCTCCGGGGAACGATAGATTTCCGGAGGCAGGAGATGCTCGGTCTGGAGGGGATGGCCTCTCGGGCCTACTTCGGGGCGATCTCATCTATAATGCCCGAACGGTATCGTTTTCCTGGAAGGAGCAGGAGCCCCGCAAAGGACGAGTTCAACGCCATGCTCAACTACGGTTACGGCGTCCTCTACTCCCTCGTCGAAAAGGGATGCATCATAGCGGGGCTGGACCCTTACGTGGGGTTTCTCCATACCGACTCATACAACAAGAAGTCCCTCGTCTTCGACATCATCGAGATCTTTCGGACCTACATCGATGAGGCCGTCGTACATCTATTCACCCGGCGCATGATCAAGGACGAGTTCTTCGAGCCGCTGGAGCAGGGGGTGGGCCTCTCGAAGGAGGGGAAGGCGGCCCTGATCGAGGCGGTGAACGGAGCCCTGGAGGAGCCGATCTCCTACCGGGGGCGAAACGTGAAGGTGAGAAACACCATCACGATGGAGTGCCACAGGATAGCCAACTCGCTGATCCGGCCGGGGACCGAGCTTGCGGAGGACTTCGATGTGAACGTCCTGGACGCGGAAGAAGAATGAGACGGATGAGAAGGCAGGAGTCTGAGGGCAGGAGTCTCTAATGCTGGTATGGACGATCTACGATATAACCGACGACAGGATCCGGAGCCGGGTGGCGAAGATCTGCAAGGGCTACGGCCTCTTCCGGGTACAGAAGAGCGCGTTTCTCGGGGACCTCAACCGGAACGAGGCCGACTCCCTCGCCCTGGAGTGCGAGGCGATCATCGAGGAGTCGGACTCGGTCTACGTCTTTCCCATGTGTGAGGGCTGCTTCGAGAAGATCAAGCTGATCGGCGAGGGGTTCGATCAGGAGATGGTCAGTGGAATGACCATCACCAAGGTATTCTGAGGACGAGATGAAGACAAAGGTCGATATTTCGTCGGCTGAGGAAGAGAAGGCGAAGGATGAAGAGATATTCATCACCGTCTCCGACGCCCTGGAGTACCTCTTCTGCCCCCGGTTCATATTTTTCATGCACTGCTTGGGCATCGCCCAACGAGAGGAGAGACGCTACAAGGTTCTAAAGGGCAGAGAGCTGCACGAGAGCCGCGAGAAGGTGAACCGGGATTACGTGAGAAAGAGGCTCAAATGCACGAGAAAGGAGATCTCGGTCTATCTCACATCGCGGGGGCATCACCTCAAAGGAGAGGTGGACGAGGTCCTCTTCCTGGAGGACGGAACTGCTGCGCCGATGGACTACAAGTTCGCAGAGTGGAAGAAGACAGTTTACAGGACTCATAAGTACCAGGCGGCCCTCTACGGCCTCCTGATTATGGAGCACTATGGCGTCGATGTGAACCGGGGATACGTCTGCTATACCAGGAGCAATCATCACGTGGAGGAGATAAACCTCGGGGGTAAAGATTATAAGAGAGCGGAGCAGATGGTGCGCGAGATACTTATGATAATTCAGAGGGAATATTATCCCGACGGGACGAAGCAGAAGGCGAGGTGCATGGACCCGGCATTCCGCAGTAAGGCTATGCAAAATTAAGAATTTATTGCTTGCCAAAATGTGCATAAATTCAAACGTTTAACTTAAATTTTGTTTAAAATAATTTTACTAGAATTTGTCAACACGATATTAACAATTCAGTATATTATAAAAATTTAATAATTATATTCTTAGTCTTTATGAAGCTGGCCTTATTTGATCTCTATACAGAGTCGATTGATATCTATTCTCAAAAAATCGATAGCAGGAAAATTAATGAGCGTTCAAACCGTTAATGCGAAATGCCGGATGGACTGCACATATAAGAATATTTGCGTTTGAAGATGGTGATTTGGGTGATTGAGGCTGTAAGCAAGATAGGAGAATATGTTCAAAGAATCAACGGTGGCGAAGACCTTCTTGCCACATTTATAGAAAATCCTAATAGCAATGGGAATTATAAATTTGTGTTAATTATAGTCTTAACCGAGAATGGTGAAGAATACACCTTTAACCGCGTAGAACTGGAAGAGTTCAAGCAATTCCAAAAATATCTCTACAAGAAAGGAGCACCAAATGGCACCGATGCTACACCGACAAGCAAAATAGCCGGGGATCTAGAAAAAACCAAGAATAGATTCTTAAAATGGTTCCAGAACTATGACAGCTACCAGATCTCGAAAGATGAAAAAGATCAGCTTAGTAGGATGAGCCTAGCCATCAGTAAATATGCAGAAGAGATCTCAGCAGCTTTGCACGAGAAATTTTCGCAAAAGAGCTCCAAGGATAACGCCATTATTACTTTAGGAATTGAGCAAAATGGGAATATGCTTTATCCCGAAGATATTCCGCTTTTCAAAAACATTTTGCTCAGAAAAGGAAAAGATAAATACTTTATAAAAAAATCTCAGGGTGAATCAAAGGGAATAGAGGCAGCATGCTCTGTATGTAAGTTGAATAAAGATGAGGTCTATGGGTTTGCCATTCCCTGGACTTTTCACACCTTTGACAAGCCTGGCTTCATTGCTGGAGGATTCGAAGTCTCAGAATCCTGGAAGAATACACCTATCTGCTTCGACTGCGCCACACGTATTGAGCTGGGAAAGAAATACATTGAGGAGAGACTCGACTTCAGCTTTTATGGCTTCAGATACTTGCTCGTGCCGAAGCTAGCTTTAGGTGGCGATTTTCAGGACATTTTACACATTTTAGGCGGAAAGGCTCAAAAGAAAAAGCAGAACTTATCTGGCGAAGTGAGGAAGAGCATAACGTCGGATGAAGAAGAGATTTTTGATATAGTCCAGGACATGAAGGATTTCATCAGCAACAGCCTAATATTTTATAAAAAAGAGCAATCCTCCTACAGAATTTTGCTCCTCATCGAGGGGGTTCTTCCGTCTAGATTGAGATTTATTTTTAAAGTTAAAGACAGAGTAGATGGTAGATTCAAGATCTACAACGATCTTCTCTTGAGTGAGGCTCAGCGTGAGAAGATTCCACTAGAATTCAATTTCGGAGTCGTTAGGAGATTTTTCCCGCAAGAGTCAAAGAACAGGACCTTCGATAAGATCTTCCTGGAAATTGTGAACAAGACCTTTATTGGAGACCCAATAAATTACTATATTCTATTAGATTTTATAATGAGGAGAGTGAGAGATGAGTTCGTCAACAGCCGTCAAACAAAAATCGTCACTTTGAACGGCTTCCTGCTATTGCACTATCTAGAGGAGCTTAATCTTTTTAGAAATTACAAGGAGGGTATGGAAGAAATGGAAGAAAAAGGTGGACTGAAATCTATCGAGAATCTCGAAAGTCTTTCGATGGAACAGAAGGTTGAGAGATTCTTCGAGGCCAATAAATCATTCTTTACAAGCGATGCCAAGAAAGCGGCATTCCTGGAAGGGGTGCTCGCTCAAAAACTTCTCAACATCCAGTGGATGGACAAGAGAGCCACGCCGTTTCGGACAAAGCTCCACGGCTTGAAGATGAACGAGGCACTCATCAAACGGCTCCTTCCGGAAATCCAGAATAAACTAGAAGAATACGGAAAGAACTACTATCGAGATCTGGAATCAATTATTGCTCAACACTTCATTTTAGCTGGAGTCAACTGGAGAGAGACCGATGATGAGCTGAGCTTCTACTTTGTTCTGGGAATGGATATGCAGAAGCTATTCAAGAATGAGAAAGAAGACAAAGAACAGATAGATTAGGTGGCATAAAGATGAGCGAGGAAGTAAAGAACAGGTCCGAGATTCTCTTTATCTATGATATTCGGGATGGTAATCCTAACGGCGATCCTCTGGACGAGAACAAGCCCAGGATTGATGAAGAGGCAGGAGTGAATATTGTAACCGATGTGAGACTGAAGAGAACGATCAGAGATTACCTCCACGATTTCAAGAGCCTAGAGATATTCGTGAGAGAAATTGTCTACGATGAGCAAAACATGTTCATTCAGGATGGCAAGAGACGAGCCAAGGACTTCGGGGAGAATGCAGAGAAAATTTTAGATGATTGCATCGACGTGCGCCTATTCGGCGGGGTTATCCCCCTTAAAGGGGACTCGATAACTTACACCGGCCCTGTTCAGTTCAAGATGGGGCGATCACTTCATCGCGTCACCATGAAGCACATAAAGGGCACAGGAGCCTTTGCATCGAAGGAAGGTTCAAAGCAGGCAACTTTCCGAGAAGAAGATATTCTGCCGTACTCTCTCATCCTCTTCTACGGCATAATTAACGAGAATGCCGCTAAGCACACTGGCCTTTCAGAAGAGGACGTAACGTTCCTGTTGGACGGCATATGGAACGGAACCAAGAGCTTGATCTCCAGAACCAAGACAGGGCAGGTTCCAAGGCTTCTTATGAAGGTCAACTACAGCAAGAAGAACTATCACATCGGAGATCTGGATAAGATGATAAAATTAGTAACCGATATGCCCCATGAAAGCATACGTGACACCGCAGATTTTCAGCTTGAGATATCCGAACTAGTTAATAAACTGGCAGTGGAGAAGGGCTCCATCAAGGACATCGAGATATGCTCAGACGATAGAGTGAATTTCTGCAAAGATGGCGCGGATTTTTCAATTGATAATCTGGCAGAGGCTACTGGTATTGTAGTGAAGCAGATAACCTTCTGAGGTCCCGATGCAGGATAGAGTAATAGTATTCGATGTGTGGGGGGACTATGCTCACTTCAGGAAGAATTACTCTACCAGCTCTCCCCTCACCTATTCATTTCCGCCCCGGACCGCGCTCTCGGGATTGATTGGAGCGATTGCTGGCCTTGATAAATCTGATTATTTCTGCAAGTTCTTCAGAGACGGTGCTTTGATCGGCTGCAGGATCCTGGCTCCCGTAAAAAAGGTGAGGATAGGCGAAAACCTGATCGATACCAAGACTGCCTTAAAGAT
This sequence comes from Candidatus Methanocrinis alkalitolerans, assembly GCF_029167205.1. Lineage (NCBI taxonomy): Archaea > Methanobacteriati > Methanobacteriota > Methanomicrobia > Methanotrichales > Methanotrichaceae > Methanocrinis > Candidatus Methanocrinis alkalitolerans. The sequence continues at coordinate 10,921 of NZ_JARFPL010000006.1, read as the reverse complement.
GCACCTGATCAAGAACCGAACGCAGATCAGGTTTGAGTTTGTTAAAGATCCGAAATACAGGATTTATTTCTCGCATTCGGACGAAGAATTTTATGAAAAAGTCAAAGAGATGCTTTCAAGTCACCAATCGATTTATACGCCCTGTCTTGGACTGAGCGAGCTCATCTGCAATTTTGAGTACGTGGGCGAATATGAGCGAATGGCTGCCGTGGAAGAGATTCAGGAAATTGACAGCGTTGTACCTGGGAAGTTCATTCAGAAGACGGAGTTCGAGGAGGGCAAAGAGTACTTTTCCGAGGTAATGCCCTGCGAGATGGGTGAGGCAAGAGAGGTAACTGATTATCGAGAGATTCTTTTTGAGCGCAACGGAAAGAGCATTCGAGCGAAGGCTAGCGAATTGTGGGAGCTGAAAAATGGCGGAAGTAGCGAGCGAATCTTATTCCTTTAAGCTGAAATCCCATCCGAATAAACGCCTTGTGGATCATCTGCAGCGCGTGGGAGAGTTGAGCAGGAAAACCATTGCAGATAGATCCTTGAACATAGATGATGCCGACCTATTGGAAGATGCAGCATACCTAATTGGAATCACACACGACGTAGGGAAAGCGACTGGGTTCTTCCAGGAATACATTGATGAAAAGGATGAGGCGAAGAAAAAGTCCCTCAAGTCGAAGGATACCACTCATCATGGCCTGCTTTCAGCATTTTTTACTTATGCAGTGATCAAAGAGTACTTGAGGAAGGCAGGGCGTAATGGTGGATTGGCCGATTATCTGCCCATTTTATCTTTCATGGCCGTGAAAAGGCATCATGGAAATCTTCTAAACGCCATGGATGAGATAAAGGATTTTGATGCGGATAAAGAAAAAATATTGAAGGTAGCAGAAGAGCAGATAAATTCCATAGATTCCATTGGCAGGGCAGAAATCAGCGAGATTTTGGCATTGCTTCTATTTAGGGGAAATATCAACTTAAAATTCGATTTAAGTAATATTATCAATTATATTTTGAAAGATTCTGCTAAAGAAATTGGCAGAAAAGAGAAGCGATTCGTGAGACGCTTGGGTGAAGAAAACAACATTTATCCGTATTTTGTCTCTCAGTTTCTTTATTCCACCCTCTTAGATGCTGATAAGACCGACGCAGGCTTGGACGGCGCTCATCTGGGCCGCTTGGACCTTTCATCAAAGCTGGTTGACGAATATCGAGATGCTAAAGGGTTTTCTTCCAATAAAAACAACATTAATGACCTTAGGAATCAGATTTACGAAGACGCCATCGAGAGCATCACGGCTTGGAATCTCGAAGATCGAATCCTCTCCCTGAATGTCCCTACAGGCACGGGTAAGACGCTGGCCGCACTCTCCTTATCCTTGAAGCTAAGGGAGAGATTGGAAAATGAACGAAAAATCAAGCCCAGAATAATCTATGCGCTGCCGTTTCTTAGCATAATCGATCAAAACTACAAAGTCTTTGATGAGGTTTTGGCCAACGGAGGCAAGCCCAAAGATTCTAGGCTTCTTCTCAAGCATCACCATCTGGCAGATGTGGGATATAAGACATCAGAGAACGAGTATGATGTAGATAAGAGCCTGCTTCTTCTGGAGGGCTGGAACTCGGAGATAATCGTTACCACCTTCTGGCAGCTATTTAACACTCTTTTTTCTAACAGGAATAAGCAGCTTCGCAAGTTTAACAAGCTGATCAACTCCATAATAATCCTTGATGAAGTGCAGGCTGTGCCTCACCAGTACTGGCAACTGATACATGATTCATTGAATCTGCTATGCGAGAAGTTCAATAGCTATGTTGTCTTCATCACCGCTACCCAGCCGCTCATCTTTGATGAGTCGGAAGGAGAGATCAAAGAGGTAGCGAAGAGAAGAGAGGGGTATTTTCGGGGCCTGAATAGAATTCAGCTATTCCTGAGAGTTGATAACGCCCTCAACCTCGATGAATTCAAGGCTATGCTGGAAAATGATCTGAGGGAAAAGCCTAATAAGGATTTTCTGATAGTTTTCAATACCATCGGATCGGCCCAGGATGTCTACAAGTTCGTTAAGGAGCTTGAGCTCGAGGAGACTGAGAGATTCTTCCTTTCTACTAACGTCATCCCCAAGATGAGGCTTGAGAGAATCGATAAGATCAAAGAGAAGAATGCGGAAAGAAGGAGAAAAGTCATCGTCAGCACCCAGCTTATAGAAGCAGGAGTTGACATCGATGCAGATATTGTTTACAGGGATTTTGCTCCGCTGGACTCCATCAACCAGGTGGCAGGCAGATGCAACAGAAACTCGGCCAAAGACGATAAGGGCACAGTATCGATATTCATTTTAAAAGACGATAGAAAAGAATTTTATAAATATATCTATGATCCCTTCTTGATGAGCAAGACCCTGGATATTCTTAAGCCCATCAAAGAGCCGATCAAAGAATCAGAATTCCTAGACCTAAATAATCAATATTTCAAAGCTGTGAAAAGAGGAATGGGTGACAAGGATTCAAGAGATAACCTGGCCTATATCGCCGGATTGGCATTTAAGGATCTGAGCAAGAATTTCAAGCTCATAGAGGAAGACTACCCCAAGGTGAACGTCTTTGTCGAGATTGACGAGAAAGCTGCAGAGATCTGGAGGCGATACCAGGATCTGCAATCCGAGAAGAACCATTTAGAACGGACGAAAAAATATCTGAATATCAAGAAGGATTTCAGCGAGTATATGATTTCCGTTCCGGAGAAATTTGGGCATTCGTTGATCGTTGACGGCTCCAATATCGGATACGTTTCATTTAATGAACTGCCCCACTATTACGATATGGATACGGGCTTCAAACGCGAAAAAGCCGGTGAAGGCTCGCTGATATTCTGATGCAGGAGTTCTCATGATCCTCAAAATCCTCCGCCTCACCCTCCACTCCGACGCCCCCATGAGGGGAGACGCCGCCAAGCTTCGCGGCTTCTTCGCCACGAGCTTTAACGAGCACGCCCTCCTCCACCAGCACGTAACGAATAAGCTGATCTACAGATATCCCCTCATCCAGTACAAGATGCTGAGGGAAGGCCCTCTAATCCTGGGGATCAACGAGGGTGCGGAGGTCCTGAAAGAGATCTACGACAAGTTCGACGAGATCAGGCTCGGCGAGTCCACCTACTCCATCATGGAGAGGGGCGTGATCTTAAGATGCGAGGAGTTCGGCTGCTCTTCGACGATCCACAGCTATCGGTTTGCGACGCCATGGCTCGCCCTCAACCAGAAGAACTACGATAAATATAGAAAGGCTTCGCGGGAGGAGAGGCGAAACCTCCTCCGGAGCATCCTGGTGGGTAACCTCCTCTCCGCCTCCAAGGGGCTCGGATACGTGGCGAAAGAGCATATCCGGCTGGAGGTGGGAGGGACGACGGAGGAGATCTGCCAGCTGAAAGACGAGAAGGTGACGGGGATCAGGGGGGAGTTCATGGCGAACTTCGAGATCCCGGAGCTATTGGGCCTGGGCAAGTCCGTCTCCCGAGGGTTTGGGGCTGTAACCAGGTTGAGGTAGGAAAGCCCCATCTGTTCTCATCGGAGAGGCAGAGTACGGGCCTCAAGCCACCTGGCAGGAATGAATTTATAAGGGGTTCAATAAATTCTACTCATGCCGGAGGGAGGGTCTGAAAAGGCCGGTTTGACACCAAGAAACAGGAAAAAGGACGAAAATCGGCCGCTGTCCGGGCGCAAGTTCCAGAAAAACAAGGATTGAAACGAGGTCTTCATGATCCAACGCTCGGATCGATATGCTGTCCGGGCGCAAGTTCCAGAAAAACAAGGATTGAAACTCGTTCTGGTGAAAGAGGACGCCGGGTTGTTCCCCAAGTCCGGGCGCAAGTTCCAGAAAAACAAGGATTGAAACCGAAGAGGGTGGACACGCTCGGACGGGTCGTCGTCGTCCGGGCGCAAGTTCCAGAAAAACAAGGATTGAAACTTATTCAGTGTTGAGGTGGAGAGATGGAGATTAATGTCCGGGCGCAAGTTCCAGAAAAACAAGGATTGAAACTTATAATCAACGTGATGTACACACAAACTAAATCCATGTCCGGGCGCAAGTTCCAGAAAAACAAGGATTGAAACACTGGAAGGGTGATAAAGACGGCGGGGCCGGGACGAGTCCGGGCGCAAGTTCCAGAAAAACAAGGATTGAAACATCCATATGAGATGCGAGAAGATGCGCCGTTCGATGTCCGGGCGCAAGTTCCAGAAAAACAAGGATTGAAACCTTGCGCACGTTCCTGCGGAATATTGTATGATTCCTGTCCGGGCGCAAGTTCCAGAAAAACAAGGATTGAAACCTCAAATGCTCGTTTGCGTTAATTGAAATTAATGCAAAGTCCGGGCGCAAGTTCCAGAAAAACAAGGATTGAAACCTGCTTTGCCCTAAGTCAGATATAGCTTGCTGAAGTCCGGGCGCAAGTTCCAGAAAAACAAGGATTGAAACGGGACGAATCGTTTCTGATCGAAGCGTTGCCCGCTGTGTCCGGGCGCAAGTTCCAGAAAAACAAGGATTGAAACTGGGTCTCAACAGGGCTTGATTGACTCCAAAGGTGAGTCCGGGCGCAAGTTCCAGAAAAACAAGGATTGAAACAACATGGCTGCAACCGTACAAATTGTTGGATACTACGTCCGGGCGCAAGTTCCAGAAAAACAAGGATTGAAACAGTGGTCATTGACCACAATTGTTGCGGATGCTAAAGGTCCGGGCGCAAGTTCCAGAAAAACAAGGATTGAAACCCGATCTTGTCGATCCGATCAAACACCGGGCGGAACCACAGTCCGGGCGCAAGTTCCAGAAAAACAAGGATTGAAACAACGAGTCCATCACGCATCAAGCCACCAATGAGTTAGTCCGGGCGCAAGTTCCAGAAAAACAAGGATTGAAACCCTTTCGACTCCATAGAACGCTCTAAAGAAGTTGAGTCCGGGCGCAAGTTCCAGAAAAACAAGGATTGAAACAACTTTATCTCGAACTGATATGTATGTTTTGGGGGGTCCGGGCGCAAGTTCCAGAAAAACAAGGATTGAAACCAAGGTTGTTGTTACTTGCTAATGACCGCCATCAGTGTCCGGGCGCAAGTTCCAGAAAAACAAGGATTGAAACTCAGCCCAAAAACGAATCTCAGGCTATATGCTGGAAGGTCCGGGCGCAAGTTCCAGAAAAACAAGGATTGAAACCTTTTGGTGAAAAAGAAACACGTTTTGGCACAATCTAGTCCGGGCGCAAGTTCCAGAAAAACAAGGATTGAAACTCTGTGGGAAGGGCCATCGGATAGATGTTAAATCGGGTCCGGGCGCAAGTTCCAGAAAAACAAGGATTGAAACTGATCGTTCGATCGCTTTCACGTCTTGTTCCTATGACGTCCGGGCGCAAGTTCCAGAAAAACAAGGATTGAAACTCCACCAATTCGCCGTTTTGCGATGCAATATAACACCGTCCGGGCGCAAGTTCCAGAAAAACAAGGATTGAAACCCGATTCAAACCCCTCGCTACCGATTCCGGCGAACGGGTCCGGGCGCAAGTTCCAGAAAAACAAGGATTGAAACCGAAGATGTGGAGTCCACTCTGGTCGAAAACGTTCGGTCCGGGCGCAAGTTCCAGAAAAACAAGGATTGAAACAAGACCTGGCTGGCATGGGGCTGGCTGACAAACTGTGTCCGGGCGCAAGTTCCAGAAAAACAAGGATTGAAACTCCAAGTACACCCCCCGATCTATCCCCTCCTGAAGAGGTCCGGGCGCAAGTTCCAGAAAAACAAGGATTGAAACCATATACCTCAGTTTAGGGGCGAGGTCGAAAGACTAAGAGTCCGGGCGCAAGTTCCAGAAAAACAAGGATTGAAACTCATTCAATTACCACCTCGTATACCGCCATCCAGCGTCCGGGCGCAAGTTCCAGAAAAACAAGGATTGAAACTTATATGTACTATCTTTCCATCTCTCGGATTTTAGTCCGGGCGCAAGTTCCAGAAAAACAAGGATTGAAACGCAAATTTGAAGATCAAAAGAGGTATTCGGGCTTTAGAGTCCGGGCGCAAGTTCCAGAAAAACAAGGATTGAAACAGGGTTGCAGTCTATCTGAAGAGACGAAACGTAAGAGTCCGGGCGCAAGTTCCAGAAAAACAAGGATTGAAACCCATATCCTCTGCTATAACGCAATTCTCACAGACAAAGTCCGGGCGCAAGTTCCAGAAAAACAAGGATTGAAACGACCATTGATCTATGGACGATTGAGACCGACGGGAAGTCCGGGCGCAAGTTCCAGAAAAACAAGGATTGAAACGTAATTAGGAGGAAAGATTATGGCAAAAGGACAAAGTCCGGGCGCAAGTTCCAGAAAAACAAGGATTGAAACTCATAGCTCCAGTTTTTCCCATATCCCCGCCGGATTGTCCGGGCGCAAGTTCCAGAAAAACAAGGATTGAAACGGGGGTGGATCACACGGCTACGGGGACCTTTATGGCGTCCGGGCGCAAGTTCCAGAAAAACAAGGATTGAAACTAAACTCCTCAAAATCTTTATCGTCTAATATTTCAAGGTCCGGGCGCAAGTTCCAGAAAAACAAGGATTGAAACCCGGGCAGCTCTCAATCACCCCGGCGACCAATCCCCGTCCGGGCGCAAGTTCCAGAAAAACAAGGATTGAAACATCGGAGGTCAAAACCAGGTCCGGGCCATAACCGACATCTGTCCGGGCGCAAGTTCCAGAAAAACAAGGATTGAAACCTTTTGTCAGGATGGCATCGAGCTTCCCGTCGTTGGTGTCCGGGCGCAAGTTCCAGAAAAACAAGGATTGAAACTTTCAGGATCACCGGGGTTTCCCCCACGTCTCTTGGTCCGGGCGCAAGTTCCAGAAAAACAAGGATTGAAACCTCCCGGGCCTCTACTGGCTCTACGTCCTCCAAAAGTCCGGGCGCAAGTTCCAGAAAAACAAGGATTGAAACCGCTTCCCGGAGGCGATACCGATGATCTGAGGAGATGGGGTCCGGGCGCAAGTTCCAGAAAAACAAGGATTGAAACTCATCTTGAGTCGCATTGCAGTGCAATATCTAATATGTCCGGGCGCAAGTTCCAGAAAAACAAGGATTGAAACTTCGCTCGCCTCCAGCTCAAGCCAGGCGAGGGAGGTCCGGGCGCAAGTTCCAGAAAAACAAGGATTGAAACTCCGTGGTGCAATAGCATAAGACCGCCAGGGCCAACGTCCGGGCGCAAGTTCCAGAAAAACAAGGATTGAAACTACCCTGAAGGCCGCACCGCCAGATATCGAGATTATGTCCGGGCGCAAGTTCCAGAAAAACAAGGATTGAAACCCTACGGGATCGAAGAGAAGAGCGTCTGAGTCTCTCGGTCCGGGCGCAAGTTCCAGAAAAACAAGGATTGAAACTCCTTTAAGTTTGCTGATCCTCTCGCTATATCGGGAGTCCGGGCGCAAGTTCCAGAAAAACAAGGATTGAAACTCCATGATGACCGGACTCCAGCGATGGGGCCGAGGTGTCCGGGCGCAAGTTCCAGAAAAACAAGGATTGAAACACGAGACGAAAACCGATTGAGCGTAAGTCAGGTTTCCAAGTCCGGGCGCAAGTTCCAGAAAAACAAGGATTGAAACGGCAGTATCCGGCGGCTTCGTCGGGCCTGAGCCCAAGTCCGGGCGCAAGTTCCAGAAAAACAAGGATTGAAACTCAGAGCTTCCGAGGAAGGCAGTATATCCTCCATCCAGTCCGGGCGCAAGTTCCAGAAAAACAAGGATTGAAACACCTTACTTCGTCAAAGGGTAAACCTAACGACCTAACGTCCGGGCGCAAGTTCCAGAAAAACAAGGATTGAAACCAGAGAATCGGGGCGTCCTTTCCGAGATCCCAGACGTCCGGGCGCAAGTTCCAGAAAAACAAGGATTGAAACAACAGCCACGCGGACCTAGCCGCATCGGGCATTGTGTGGTCCGGGCGCAAGTTCCAGAAAAACAAGGATTGAAACAGTCATCCAGCCTAAAGACCGGTGGGGTGCTGGGGGGTCCGGGCGCAAGTTCCAGAAAAACAAGGATTGAAACATTCTTTGTTCTGTAGTAACACCTGGGCGACACCTGTCCGGGCGCAAGTTCCAGAAAAACAAGGATTGAAACACAGAACATTCTCGGAATTGTGGGCACGTCCAGCCAGTCCGGGCGCAAGTTCCAGAAAAACAAGGATTGAAACGAACAAGTTTTCTAGTGAAGGCAGTTCCATGCGCTATGTCCGGGCGCAAGTTCCAGAAAAACAAGGATTGAAACCCAATTCCCTTTCACAGTTCAACATGGAGGCATCGGAGGTCCGGGCGCGAGTCCACCAGAGACAGGGATCGAAACCCAAAGGCTGCGAGCGCTACATTGATCCGCGATAATCAGGAGATCCATTCTGGTGGGCGGTCCCAAAAAGGAGAAGAAGATGCTTGGAAAGATTCTGCGCTGGATTGCGGTAGGGTTGATCGTAGCGGTGGTTTTTGTTTCCGCAGCATATCTCTGGGATATGAACCGAGCCTATGAGCGGATCCAGGGGAAGAGCACGGTCATACCTTCGCCCTATGGGGATATCGAATACACCCAGGGCGGATCAGGTCCTCCCGTCCTGGTGATCCACGGGAGCGGCGGCGGCTACGATCAGGGCGAGCTGGTGGTGGAGGCGGTGCTCGGGGATCAATTCCACTGGATCGCGCCTTCGCGTTTCGGCTATCTGCGCTCGACCTTCAACGAGGGGGCCACTTTTGACGACCAGGCCGATGCCTACGCCTATCTCCTCGACCAGCTGGGGGTCGAAAAAGCTGCGGTCGTCGCCATCTCTCATGGCGGCCCATCGGCGCTCCTCCTGGCAGTACTGCACCCTGAGCGGGTCTCCTCCCTCACCCTCATCTCCGCCGGGGTCGCCTCTTGCGCCGCACCAGACCAGGCCCAGGCCCATCGGCAAGGCGAGATGCTGGTGACCATCTATCGGTATGATCCGCTCTACTGGACCATAACCAACCTATTCAAGAAGCAGTTCATGGAGCTGATGGGCGCCGACGAAACGGTCATTGCGGAACTTTCCCCCCGGCAACGGGAGATGGCTGAAGAGATCATCGATTATATGAACCCGGCTTCGCCCCGGGCCGCCGGCGCCGCTTTCGACAACAAGGCGGCGATGCCCAACGAGAGGATCGCCACGATCACAGCCCCAACCCTGATCGTCCATGCCACCGACGACACCCTCCAGCTCTACCACAATGCACAGTTCGCTGCCGCCACCATTCCGGGGGCCACGCTGGTCAGTTTCGACCGTGGCGGCCACCTCCTCATGATCGTCGAGCAATCGACTATCCGCACGGCCGTGCAGAAGCAGATCCTCGACCACATGAGCGAGTAGTCCCCCCAGCACCCCCCTTCGCACCCCCCTCTGCGAACGGACCCCTCAAAAAGGCCCCTGCACCTCACCACCCCACCACCACGAGCCTCGCAGCCTGCCGGAAGCGAAGGTCCCCCGTCACGATCTCCGGGTCCCGGCAGAGGGCGATTGCGGCGATCACCTCGTCAAAATCGCCGATCCTCCTCCCCTCCGATTGGAGGCGTGCAGATAGGGCGCCGAAGACGATTGTAGCCTCGTCGTCCAGAGGGAGGACTATGAGGGACGCGAGGATCTTCTTCGCCGCCGCCAGGTTCCGTTCAGGGTCCGCCGAGAGGTACGCCCCCCGGTACAGCTCCAGAACGGTGATCGGCGTCGTGGCGAGGAGGGCGCCCCGGCCTTCCAGCTCCGCCAGGAGGGTGGTGCTCTTTGATTCGGTTGATATTTCGCTTGGAATTCTTAGAGACGCTACAGAATAGCACTTTTAATTACAGGACGGATTTGAGTGCGAATTCGCAAATCAGAAGCAATGTCGTTGCCGTTGGATACATCAACCAATTCCAGGCGCACCACCGCCAGGAGGGCCAGGGCCTCCTCTTTGCCCCGCAGGAGGTCGACGATGAAGGAGGTATCGAGGACCGGCATCAGAGCTCGACCACCCTCATCCTCGCCGACCGGAGCTCCTCCGACGCCCTCTCGACCCCCTCGGCCAGGCCGGCGGCCTCGGGCCCGGCGATCTCCGCCAGGGCCTCGGAGAGCTTCCTGCGCCTCGGGTAGTAGCTGAGGATCACCTCGGAGAAGCTCATCTTTTCGGAGTCCTTGAGGTCCTTCAGCCTCTCGTAAGCCTCCTCGGTTATGCTGATCGTCTTCGTCGCCATGGATCGATCTATGTATGTACGTGTATTTGAGCCTCGCCGGCCTTCGCAGGCGAGACCGGCAAGATACAATTCCAGCACCTCGGCCGCCCGCCGATCCTCCGCCCCCTGGGCGTCCCCTGGCAAAAAAAGGCTAGAGCGGTCCATCCCCGCCCCCGCGGATCGCGGCCCGGTCCCCTCCCCACCTCGGGAGCCGGGCCTCCGGTCCGCCACGCCGGGCGCCGCTTCCTTCACCAACCCCAGGCCATTGGGGGGTTTGAGAGGTGGATAGCGACCCTCTGGCAGAACTCTTCGCCCGGCATGAAGAGGGGGCCGGGGAAGGTGGCCGGCGCCTTCGGGCGTCTGGCGAAGATCCCGTCGATCGACCCCGATACCCCGGCGCGTCTCATCGACGGCCCCCCGGAGATCCCCTGGAAGATCCCGCCGGCGGCGGCCGCCATCGTCAGGAGGAATAGGGCCGCCAGAAGCGCCGTCCAAAACCCTGGTTCTCGTCTCTTTCACCTCCTTGGAGATTAAATCCTAGCCGTACCTGTTGGTCGACTTCAGTATTATAGTCTTACGACTAAATTGATATAATAGAACAGACAAAATAGATCTTATGAAGGGAGATATTGTAACTATACAAAATACTGAGGAGCTACCGGAAAAGCTTCGTGCAGAGACTGATGGGCGTATC
>NZ_JARFPL010000069.1:0-5548 GCF_029167205.1 Candidatus Methanocrinis alkalitolerans | reverse complement strand
AAAAGAGCTACCGCTAATAGGATTATCGCCGTTTCAATGAGAGAAGAGATATTAGGTGAATGTGGCAGCGATCCATATTTCCCGAGGGCTCGCGCACCTGAGTACCGTATGGAACGTGGACGGGCTTATCTTCTGAGTTCGGAATGGGTTCAGGAGTTTCCCCGCCGCTCTGGCCGCCACACTCGAAGCCAAGGTCCGGATTCGAACCGGAGTAGAATTGCTGGCTGCACTCTGGCCCATAAGACCGATATTCTGCAGGCAATTGCGTAACCACTCCGCCACCTTGGCACGAATGATATTTTGTAGCTTTGCAATACCAGATTTCGCCCGAGCTCAGCGGGACGGCTGTACGGACAGTTAGTGGTCGCGGGCTGAACACCTCGTTGCCTCGGTGCGTACACCCCGACTCTATCAAACTCGTCTTCTACGAGCGTCCTTAAAGTGGTCTCTTTTCAGGCACAGCTTCGGGCTTAGATGCTTTCAGCCCTTATCCGTTAGCGCGTAGCTGCTCGGCAGTGCCCTGCCGGACAACCGATCGACCAGTGGCGCCGCTGGTTTGTTCCTCTCGTACTAAAACCAGCTTACCCTCAGACCACAAAACACCCCTAATAGATAGTAACCGACCTGTCTCACGACGGTCTAAACCCAGCTCACGATCTCCTTTAATAGGCGAACAACCTCACCCTTGGCCGCTGCTGCACGGCCAGGATGGAAAGAACCGACATCGAGGTAGCAAGCCACCGGGTCGATGTGTGCTCTTGCCGGTGACGACTCTGTTATCCCCGGGGTAGCTTTTCTGTCATCTAAAACCCCCACCAAGGAGGTATAGAGGTTCGCTAAACCCGACTTTCGTCTCGTCATCTCTTGCTTTGCGAGATGACGTCAGGCTGACTTATGCTTTTGCACTCTTCATTGGGTTTCCGACCCAATTGAGTCAACCTTAGGGCGCCCTAGATATCTTTTCTAGGGCGTGGCGCCCCACCCAAACTGCCCACCTATTGGTGTCCTCCTCTCGGAGTTAGGGTCGTAGCTCCGGAAGGGTAGTATTCCAAGGTCGGCTCCACCCGAGCTGGCGCCCGGGCTTCTACGCCTCCTACCTATCCTCTACATCCGAAACCACAACCCAACAACAGGCTGCAGTAAAGCTCCACGGGGTCTTCACTTCCCATTAGGGGTCCCTAGTCTCTGCACTAGGATGAAAGTTTCACCAGGTTCTAGCTAGGGACAGTAGAGCTCTCATTGTTCCATTCATGCAAGCCGCCAATTAAGCGGCAAGGTACTACGCTACCTTAAGAGGGTCATAGTTACCCCCGCCGTTGACAGGCCCTTCATCCCGTTGAACCGGGTCTTCAGGTACCTGCACTGGGCAGGACTCAGAGATTGTACTAGCCCTTTCGGGTTTGCAATCTCCTATGTTGTTATTAGACAGTTAGAGCTCCCTAGTCACTGCGACCTGCTTTCTTCAAAGCAGGCACCTCTTATCCCGAAGTTACGAGGCTAATTTGCCGAATTCCCTTAGCTAGATTAACCTGACACGCCTTAGCCTTCTCAGCTTGGGACACCTGTGTTGGTTCTCGGTACGGCCATTCAACTCCCTTTTCACGGGCCCTTGGGGTCAGCCAACTTAAGTCATCACGCATTCGCCTGCTTCTCGCCATTACGGCTCTCCACAGGTTTCGGCGCTTGAACACCCTGGCAAAAGGTGCCCGGCCTACCCAGAGGCGTCAGTTTCGTTGTTGAATGGTACAGGAATATTAACCTGTTTCCCTTTTGAGATGCTCGAGTTACGACATCTCTTAGGACCGACTAACCCTCGGCTGACGAACATTGCCGAGGAAACCTAGCCCATTCGGCGATCGGGATTTTCACCCGACTCTGCTGCTACTACTGCCAGGATTTTCGTCTCTACGTGGTCCACACCTCCTCACGAAGATGCTTCTGCCCACGCAGAGCGCCTCCCTACGAGATCACCTCGCGGTGCTCCGTGGTATCGGCAGTCGGCTTAGCCCCGTCCATTTTCGGGGCCCTAAACCTCGACTGGTGAGCTGTTACGCACTCTTTAAAGGATAGCTGCTTCTAAGCTAACCTTCCAGTTGTCTGGGGCCTAGGACTCCCTTTAGTGTTAACACTTAGCCGACATTTGGGGGCCTTAACCACGGTCTGGGTTGTTTCCCTTACGGACTGGAAGCTTACCCCCCAGTCCGGACTCCGACCTTCTACGGCGACGACGGTTTTGGAGTTTGACAAGAGAGCGAGCAGTTTCCCGCCCGGGATCTCCAATCAGTGCTCTACTCCGCCGACAACCTCCAGTCAGGTCATGCTGCGACATGTTTCGGAAGGAACCAGCTATTTCCGGGCTCGATTGGACTTTCACCCCTAGACACAGGTCACGCGAGTGATTTGCATATCAACACCGCTAACGGTCCTCCACGCAGCTTTCGCCACGCTTCAACCTGCCCACGCCTAGATCGCCCGGCTTCGGGTAGCATCCCAGTGACTCCACGCACTTGTATACGTCGCGCCTCTCCGAAGATGCGCGCTCGTCGCTTTCGCTACGGCTGCTCCGTTGAACGGATTAGCCTTGCCACTCAAATGCACTCCCTGGCCCGTTCTTCAAAACGTAAGATGCAACGCTGGCATTCAGCACTCGTACCGACGCCTCGCGACGTCTTCCTTCATGCTGAGTATCCTTTGACGCCACATCGCTCTATCACCAACCAATTTCAGGCACTTTGCACCGCCCTCTATGGGGTACTTTTCAGCTTTCGGTCACCCTACTACTGCGCTATCGGTCTCAAGACGTATTTAGCCTTGGAAGTTGGTGTCTCCCAAATTTCCGCGAGATATCCGACCCACGGTACTCAAGACAAGGCTCCAGAATTGTCAGGGTTTGTTTACGTGGCTATCACAATCTACGGCGTGCCGTTCCAGGCAACTTCAACTTAGCCGACAATCCTGTAATCGAGCCAGGCTTATAACACCACATCTCCCCGAAGGGATTCGGTTTGGGCTCTGCCGCGTTCACTCGCCGTTACTGACGGCATCTCGATTTGATTTCTTTTCCTGCCCCTACTAAGATGTTTCAATCCGGGGCGTTCCCGATCCTGACGGATCAGCCCTAAGGCTGGGAGTTCCCATTAGGAAATCCTCGGTTCGACGGTTCCATGCACCTCGCCGAGGCTTATCGCAGCTTGGCACGTCCTTCATCAGCGCTTGAGCCAAGCCATCCACTGGTTGGTATACACAGCTTATGTCCCACTGAACTCAGTAAGCGTCTGGATTGCAAAGCTTATACATGGCATCACACAGCGCCGTACGACACAACGCCGTCTGCCCTTCCCAAACGAGAACATGATCTCGCTTGGTGCATTTAGTACATGGACTCGCTGGGATTTGAACCCAGGGCCTCCGCCTCGCAAAGGCGGCGCTCTTCCAGCTGAGCTACGAGCCCAGAAACGCCCTGGGAGGCCCTCATATCACCGGGTCGATATATCCCAGCAATTGAACGTTAGAGTTATTTTTCGCTCTGGCGACTATTCGGCTCCGACCGACACTGAAAGCACACTTCGTATGCACGTTTGTGCAAAGTCGTTAGGAGGTGATCCAGCCGCAGATTCCCCTACGGCTACCTTGTTACGACTTAACCCCCCTTGCAAAGCCCAGATTCGAATGTGTCAAGGTAACACACCCTCATCCAGACCCTACTCGGGTGGTTTGACGGGCGGTGTGTGCAAGGAGCAGGGACGTATTCACCGCGTTCTGTTGAAACGCGATTACTACGGATTCCAGCTTCATGAGGGCGAGTTGCAGCCCTCAATCCGAACTACGATTGGCTTTAAGAGATTACCTTCCCCTTTCGGGGTAGATGCCCATTGTACCAACCATTGTAGCCCGCGTGTAGCCCGGGAGATTCGGGGCATACTGACCTACCGTTGCCCACTCCTTCCTCCGCTTTAGCAGCGGCGGTCTCCACAGTGTACCCATCACCCCAGAGGGTATGCTGGCAACTGTGGACGTGGGTCTCGCTCGTTGCCTGACTTAACAGGATGCTTCACAGTACGAACTGACGACGGCCATGCACCACCTCTCAGCTAATCCGGTAAGGTCTTCAGCCTGACCTTCATATCGCTGTCGCCCCCGGTGAGATTTCCGGCGTTGAATCCAATTAAACCGCAGGCTCCACCCGTTGTAGTGCTCCCCCGCCAATTCCTTTAAGTTTCAGCCTTGCGGCCATACTTCCCAGGTGGCTCGCTTCACGGCTTCCCTACGGCACCAATCACGGTCGCACCGTGACTGACACCTAGCGAGCATCGTTTACGGCTAGGACTACCCGGGTATCTAATCCGGTTCGTGCCCCTAGCTTTCGTCCCTTACCGTCGGACCCGTTCTGGTGAGACGCCTTCGCCACTGGTGGTCCCCCGGGGATCACAAGATTTCACCCCTACCCCCAAGGTACCTCTCACCTCTCCCGGTCCCAAGCCAAACAGTATCCCCTAGCAGCCTGACAGTTGAGCTGCCAGATTTCCCAAGGGACTTACCTGGCCGGCTACAGACCCTTTAGACCCAATAATAGCGGTTACCACTCGGGCCGCCGGTGTTACCGCGGCGGCTGGCACCGGTCTTGCCCGGCCCTTGCTAACAGATGCTTTTTAGGCATCTGGACAGCCAACATTATATGCTGGCACTCGAGATCCCCTTATCACGGTTTCCCGCATTGTAAAGTTTTCGCGCCTGCTGCACCCCGTAGGGCCTGGATTCGTGTCTCAGAATCCATCTCCGGGCTCTTGCTCTCACAACCCGTACCCGTCGTAGGCTAGTAGGTACGTTACACCCACTACTACCCTGATAGGCCGCAGACCCATCCTTCGGCGCAAAAGCTTTCGGCCACAGAGCATTCCAGCATATGTGGCCCATCCGGTATTATCCCCAGTTTCCCAGGATTATCCCGGACCGAAGGGTAGGTTGTCCACGTGTTACTGAGCAGTCCGCCATGTTCACGAAGAACATTCAACTCGCATGGCTTAGTCGAATCTCGATAGCAGTAACCTCTGGCAGGATCAACCAGAATTATGGAAGTATTTACAGTATCGGTCGGAATTGGCCGAGTCGCCATAAGCGTACGTCAGACGAGACAAGTTGTATCCCGTCTCCACGCGGTATATGTACCACGAACTTGGAAAGCAAGCCCATCATCGTCAGCGTTATACGCCGTCAGGGCCCGCGCCGTTATGTCGCGGTGCCGGGGAGATAATCCCCCATCGGCCCATATATGTAAGGGCCTATCCTATTTAAGCTTTCCTCTGTCCCAGAACCTTCAAAGTTCCGCACCGCCGAAACGGGAGAACTCCTCCGGGGAGGACCGGACAGCATATCCCCCTACCAGGGGACCTTATTTAAGCCTTTCGGACTCCTCGGGACCGAAACGTGCAGGATCCCAAAAAGACCTCAGACCGCGACCCTTCTGCCGGAGTTGCGCGAATTACGGGCAGACTCCGCGGACGGGCGAACTCCTCCAATACAAGCCCGGTATTTAAACGTTGTGGAAGGG
>NZ_JARFPL010000068.1:0-6082 GCF_029167205.1 Candidatus Methanocrinis alkalitolerans | reverse complement strand
GAGATTGGCTTGGTCAAAAAGGCTACAGCAAGTCAGTCTTGAAATCGGATCAAATCTAGATGACGCATAATTCGTGTGAAAAATGGCAATATTGTGTAGCTTAAATTCCTTAACCGATGACCCATGGGTCCGAGTCGCATTTATTTTGTCTTTGGCTGCGGCTCTTACTGCCCAGGCCATGGTTCCTGGGATGGCAGAGGAAGAGCCGAAAATCCCCGACTGGATCAACGAATAATTCGTGTGAAAAATGTCAATATTGTGTGGCTTAGACTCCTTAACCGATGACCCATGAAAACCCCTCTAGATCACAAAATCCAGATCGTCCCTGCTTAAAGGGTATTTAAATGACGGACCTCGACCGGAGGTTAATCGGAATTATCTTCAGCCAATGGAATAACCCATGTGACAGCACCTTCTCTGGTAAACATGGCTTTTCGGTTAAACCAGACGACCAGAGCAGCAACAACCACGAACAGCCAGGTATCGTAAGGCTGAGCATCCGGCCATAGGGGATTGATCACCTGCAGGTGGAAAAACGCGGGGAGCAGGATACTGCCACGCGAATTGTTGAAGAGCGGTGTCACGATGACGCTCAGGGCTACGGTGCCTACGAAGAATGGCGTCAATGACCAGGCGCTTTGCGGTGTGCCGCCGAGCATAAAAGCAGGAAGGTGCCAGAACGCCCAGATAACACCCAGCACGAGGGCAGCCCAGATGGGCGCCATACGACGCTGGAGGAGCGGTAGCGCCAGTCCACGCCAGCCAACTTCCTCGACTGGCCCCATGATGGCCATGAGGAGCAGCGCCAACAGATAAGACGTTACCGATGCAAATGGAAACAGCGTTTCGTAGGCGCCTTCCTTGAACAGGGCCGATATATAGAACACCAAAGGCACGACGAGGATCAGCATGACATACCAGTAAATCGACGTCCGCCACAACAGCAGCCGGGAGAGAAAGCGCCGCATCCCGTCAAAACCGTGCCGATAAAGAACCAAAACCAACGCTGCTATGGCTGGCGCATAAACCGCGAGGTAAAACAGCGGGTGTTCGCCCGTAAGATTCCCGAACAACCGAACCATCGTCTCAGAAGCAAATATATAAAGGCCGAGGATCCCCCAGGCGATGAGAAAGGCCATAGCAAAGAACGGGATTAGATCACGTTGGCGCATATTAAAAACTCCTTATATGGTTAGTATTGCCACGTTATAAAAAATTGTTGGTGCACGACTTTTGCCCACAACAATTCTGATAGAAATTGTTGAATCATCATCCTGATCTTCGGGATAGTCAGGAGACTTATAGGGCTCGCGGGAGGACCCTCTATCTGCCGCTTGAGTGTCGGATCTCGGAGAAACTCTCCAGCAGCCGATATGACCCTATTTAAAGAGGCCTGGGAGGCGAACCGGGGGCAAGCCGCCCGAAAAGTATTAAGCCCATCTTCTCAATAGCTTAGGCCTTCAACAGGCTCATTAGGCCAATGATCCCAAGCGAGATTCTGAGATGAAATCGATCGTCATAAAAGGTGCTAGAGAGCACAACCTAAAAGACATCACCCTCGAGCTTCCCCGAGACCGGCTCATCGTCATCACCGGCGTATCGGGGTCGGGGAAGTCGACCCTCGCCTTCGATACCATCTACGCCGAGGGGCAGCGAAGGTACGTCGAGTCCCTATCGGCCTATGCCCGTCAGTTCCTCGGCCAGATGGACAAGCCGGAAGTCGACTCCATCGAGGGGCTATCCCCGGCGATATCCATCGAACAGAAGACGACATCGAAGAACCCCAGGTCCACCGTGGGGACGGTCACCGAGATCTACGACTACCTCAGGCTATTATTCGCCCGGATCGGCGTCCCCCACTGCCCCGTCCACGGCATCAGGATCGAGGCGAGCTCCCCGGAGCGGATCGCCGACCGGATCGTCGAGGCCGCCCTGAAGGTCGAGGAGGACGGATCCTCCAACGGCGGCATGGTGACGATCCTCGCTCCAATCGTCCGGCAGAAGAAGGGGACATACGGCCAGCTCCTCAAGGACCTGAACGCCGAGGGGTTCGCCCGGGCGAGGGTCGACGGGCTGATCCAGAGGACCGACGAAGAGGTAGACCTGGACCGGTATCGGAAGCACGACATCGAGATCGTCATCGACCGCCTCGACCCCCGGGAGGAGAGGTCGAGGCTCGTCGAGGCGGTCGAGGCCGCCCTGGAGCGGGCCGGAGGGCTCCTCCTCGTCATAGACCCCCAGGGACGGGAGAGGCTCTACTCCTCGAAGATGGCCTGCCCCGTCTGCGGGATAGTCTTCGAGGAGCTGCAGCCTCGGATCTTCTCCTTCAACAGCCCCTTCGGCGCCTGCGAGGGGTGCAACGGCCTGGGGATCAAGATGGAGTTCGACCCGGATCTCATCATCCCTGACCCGGAGCTCTCCATAGCCGACGGGGCTGTTGCCCTCTACCACAACCACGTCGACGGATGGCGGGGGCAGTACCTCGCCGCCGTCGCAAAGCACTTCGGATTCGACATATTCACCCCCATGAAGGATCTCAGCGACGAGCAGCGGTCCGCCCTCCTCCGAGGATCCCGGGAGCGGATCAAGTTTGCCATGTCGATGAAGAACGGGGAAGCCAGCTGGTCCCACCAGGGTCAGTGGGAGGGGCTCATCCCCCAGTCGGAGCGGCTCTACCACCAGACGAACTCCGAATACCGGCGCGAGGAGCTGGAGAAGTTCATGAAGGTCCTCCCCTGCCCGCGGTGCGGGGGAAGGAGGCTCAAAGAGAAGGTCCTGGCGGTGAAGGTCGCCGGGATGTCCATCTCCGAGGTCGCCGATCTATCGGTATCCGAGGCCCTGGACCTCTTAGAGGGGCTATCCCTCACCGAGAAGGAGGCGGAGATCGGCCGGCAGGTTCTGAAGGAGATCCGCGCCCGGCTCGGATTTCTCGAGCGAGTCGGCCTCTCTTACCTCACCCTCTCCCGCAGCGCCGGGACCCTCTCGGGGGGGGAGGCCCAGAGGATCAGGCTCGCCACGCAGATCGGCTCGAACCTGATGGGAGTCCTCTACGTCCTCGACGAGCCTTCCATCGGCCTCCACCAGAGGGACAACGGCCGGCTGATCGAGACGCTGAAGGAGCTGCGGGACCTGGGCAACACCCTCATCGTCGTGGAGCACGACGAGGAGACGATCCGGGCCGCCGACCACGTTGTGGACATGGGCCCCGGCGCCGGGATCCACGGCGGCTTCGTGGTGGCGGAGGGGTCCGTCGGAGAGATCGAGGGCGACCCCAACTCCCTGACGGGCCAGTACCTATCGGGCAAGAAGAGGATAGAGGTTCCCGAAAAGAGGAGGCAAAGCGATAAGTTCGTCCGGATCTTTGGCTGCCGGGAGAACAACCTCAAGGAGATCGACGCCAGGATCCCCATCGGGGTCTTCACCGTGGTGACGGGGGTATCGGGCTCGGGCAAATCAACCCTCATCTACGACACCCTATACCGGGCCCTGATGAGGCGGATCTATCGGTCCAGCGAGACCCCAGGACTCCACGACGAGATCTCCTTCGACTCTGAGATCGACAAGGTGATCGTCATCGATCAGAGCCCCATCGGGAGGACGCCCCGGTCGAACCCCGCCACCTACACCAAGGTCTTCGACCCGATAAGACAGGCCTTCGCCGAGACGAAGGAGGCCCGGGTCCGGGGGTACAAGCCCGGAAGGTTCTCCTTCAACCTCAAGGGCGGCAGGTGCGAGGCTTGCCAGGGGGACGGCCTCATAAAGATCGAGATGAACTTTCTGCCGGACGTCTACATCGAGTGCGAGGAGTGCAAAGGCTCCCGGTACAACGCCGAGACCCTGGAGGTGAAGTACAGGGGGAGGTCCATCGCCGAGGTCCTAGACATGACCGTTGAGGAGGCGAGGGAGCAGTTCAAGAACGTCCCCGCCATAAGAAAGAAGCTCGACACCCTCCTGGGGGTGGGGCTCGGCTACATCAAGCTCGGCCAGTCCTCCACCACCCTCTCCGGCGGCGAGGCCCAGAGGATCAAGCTGACACGCGAGCTCTCCAAGAAGGCAACAGGAAAGACGATCTACCTCCTGGACGAGCCGACGACGGGGCTTCACTTCGACGACGTCTTGAGGCTCATCGCCGTCTTGAACGACCTCGTCGCTAAGGGGAATACCGTCGTCGTCATCGAGCACAACCTGGACGTCATAAAGTCTGCAGACTACATCATCGACCTCGGCCCCGAGGGCGGAGACGGAGGCGGCCGGATCGTCGCCGAGGGGACGCCGGAGGAGGTGGCGATGGTCCCGGAGAGCGCCACCGGCTCGTTCCTCGCGGGGAGGCTCTTGGGGCGGGGCTCCGACGACCTTTCTGACGACGGATCCCGCCGGAGCCTCTCGTCACCATCGATGATATGACGGCAACTTTCGACCTCGGAGAAGGGGGGTGTGAAGAGGGCGATGAATCCCCCAGAGGTGAGGTGGATACGACTTTAATCCAAAGTTGGCCAATGCAATTCTTCGTCTTGAGCGTTCTTTCAGTGAGCGCCTGATTTTTAACCTTTGAGTTCTAAAGTGTCAAGGGGGTTTGTGAAGATGATATCAAAATGGGTTATCGTCCCGATCTTCGCCGTGGCCGTCCTCTCTGCGGTGGGGTCATCTATGGAGGTCGGGGAAGAGACGACGGGCCGTGCTTTCGATCAGAATCTCGGATCGACCTCGCCGGCTATCACGCCCGCCCGGGTCGCAGGGTCCTGGAGCCTCGCCCTGAGGGATGGGGCCACCAGCAGGACCGAATACTTCGACCTACAGTTGAGCCAGGTCGGCGACGTCATCTTCGGCCGTGGTGAAACCGGAGGGACCGACGCCTTCCTGCCGGAACCTACGGATCCGAGGCCGACGAGAGACGAGGGGATCAGCTCGATGGTATGGTGGCTTCGCCAGGATCCAGATCCCGTCTCAACGACGGCCCGGACCCCGACGATCGGAGCCGCCGGACGGGTCAGCGGCGAAAGGGTGAGCCTCGATCTGATGAGCCTCGAGGAGAACCTCCTGTATCGGCTGGAGCTCACTGTCTTGGGCAGCTCGATCTCCGGAAGCTACACCGCCTACGACTCCTGGGGCAGGGTCAGGTCCGGGAGCTGCAGCGGATATATCCGGGCGGGGTACGGCCAGGCGGCCACGCCCGCCGGCTCCGGCTCTGGCATCGCCTATCTGGGCAGGACCAGACCGTTTTAGTGATATCCTCGACGATATCTTCCTTGAGAATTCTTCTGGGGTTGTGAGATCATGAAAGAGTACACCAACGACGAGATCACCGTCTTCTGGGACCAGAAGAAGTGCATCCACTCCGCCGAATGCCTCAAATCTCAACCGGGGGTCTTCGACGTCCATAAGAGCCCGTGGATAAATATGGACGCTGCAACCTCGGAGGAGATCATGGCCGCCATCGACCGTTGCCCATCTGGCGCCCTCTCCTACAGGAGGAACGAAGAGCTTGGAAGGCCGATAGACCAGTCCGGGAGACCCCCAGCCGAGATCAAAGTGATGAAGGACGGGCCCCTTCTCATCAGGGGAAGGTGCGCCCTCATCGGCGAAGAGGGGAAGACGATATCGGAGAAGGGGCCCTTCGCCCTCTGCAGGTGTGGGAGGTCGGATAAGAAACCCTTCTGCGACGGAAGCCATAGGAGCTGATATCTCTGTTAGGACTTACGCAGTTGAACAAAAAACCAGTAGCATGAAGCACCAAACTGTCTAAAACACAATCTTCTTGACAGGCTCTCATGTGCTTGGTTTTGATTCTCAAGTGCGTAAGTCCTATCTGTAATCCGTCGCCATCCCCCAAGCCTCTATTTTATAGAACCGCAGGAAGAAGATCCCACCCTATTAAGGGAGGGGATGAATGCCGTCCTACGACCCCCCAGCCCCCGTCTTATGGGCAACCAATATAAATAAATAACGTAACTATTCAGCCGGCATTCCGCAGTAAGTCTATGCAAAATTAAGAATTTATTGCTTGCCAAAATGTGCATAAATTCAAACGTTTAACTCAAATTTTGTTTAAAATAATTTTACTAGAATTTGTCAACACGATATT
>NZ_JARFPL010000067.1:0-6314 GCF_029167205.1 Candidatus Methanocrinis alkalitolerans | reverse complement strand
GATCTCAGGCCTCGACGGGTCCATCGACGAGAGGATCGGCTCGAAGGTCGCCGAGATGAGGTCGCAGATCTCCTCGGAGATCTCAGGCCTCGACGGGTCCATCGACGAGAGGATCGGCTCGAAGGTCACCGAGATGAGGTCGCAGATGGCCACTGAACTTTCCGGTCTCGATTCTAAGATCGAGGAGCGGGTCAGAGGAGAGGCGAACGCCGTCATATCGGCGATGGACCTGGAGATAAAGAATATGGCCTGGCTCGCCTCGATCCTGGAAGGAAGGATGAAGGGCTTCGAGGATGTCCCCCTCTCCTCCGATCTCTCGGACCACGACGGGATGAACTACTTCGTCTTCGAGGAGGCCTTCAGGGGGTCGAGGGAGACGATAAAGGAGAGACAGTCGGCCTTCGTCCGGTACTTCGAGGGGTCGAAGAACGTCCTGGACATCGGCTGCGGGAGGGGCGAGTTCCTGGAGCTTCTCCGGGACGCAGGGATCGGCGGGCGCGGTATCGATATAAACGAGGACATGGTGGCTTACTGCAGGTCTCGGGGCCTGGACGTCGAGAGGATCGACGCCATAGCCTACCTCGAAGGGCTCGAAGACAAAAGCCTCGACGGGGTCTTCCTCGATCAGGTCGTCGAGCACCTCCGGCCCGACTACATGGTGAAGATGCTGGGGCTCTGCTACAAGAAGATGAAGTACGGCCATTACATAGTCGTGGAGACGGTGAACCCGCTCTCCTTCACGTCCCTGGCCAACTTCTATATCGATCTGACCCACGTGAGGCCGGTCCATCCGGAGACGCTGAGGTTTCTGCTCGGGGTGATGGGGTTCAGGGAGGTTGAAGCGAGGTTTTCTTCGCCTGTTTCGGATGCAGCGAGGCTTAAGAATATCGAAGCAAGGAAGGTTACAGAAGAATCTGCAAAGACAGTAGCAGAAGTCCATGATAATAACATCGATTTGATAAACAATGCCCTTTACGGAGCTATGGATTATGCTATTATTGGTAAGAAATAAATATAGAATAGGAGAATGATTGTATATGAGGATCGCATTGTGTGCAGTGCAAATACCATTCGAATTAGGAGGCGGGGCAGAATACCTCTGTGATAATTTATACAATGAATTAATTAAAAGGAATTACGATGTGGAATATATTAAGATACCTTTCAAGTGGTATCCACCAGAGGAGATCATTAACAATTCATTGGCTTGGAGATTGTTGGATCTATCTGAGAGCGATGGTGTAAAAATCGATTGTGTTATAGCAACAAAATTCCCAACTTATCTTGTCAAACATCCAAATAAAATAGTCTGGCTCCTACATCAGCATAGGGTTGCCTATGATCTTGCGTACACCGAATTTGACGATATGCAGAATAAAGGAAAAGCAGGCGAGATTGTAAGGAAGAAGATCAAATACATGGATAATAAATGCCTAAAAGAATCAAAACAACTATATACAATATCACAGAATGTGGCAGACAGGCTTTGGAGATACAACGGCATCGCAGGAGAGACATTGTATCATCCTCCACCGTTACTGGGAAAATATTACTGTGAAAATTATGATGATTATATATTCTATCCTAGCAGACTTGATCCTCTAAAAAGACAGGACCTGATTATTGAGAGCATGAAATATGTAGAAAGTAATATTAGACTTAAAATAGCTGGCTCAGGTAAGATGGCAGATAATTATGTAAAGTTAGCTAGAACACATAACGTTGACGACAGAATTGATTTTTTGGGACGTGTATCTGAAGAAAAATTATTAAATTTATATGCAAATTCATTTTGTATTCCATATGTTCCAAGAGATGAGGATTTGGGGTACATAACATTAGAATCATTTCTATCAAAAAAACCGGTTATTACTTGTATTGACTCTGGAGGACCCCTAGAATTTGTAGAAGATAATGTGAACGGCTTCGTTCTAGAGCCCGACCCCAAACAAATCGCAGAAAGGATCGACTTCATCTATGAGAACGAATTAAGTAAAAATATGGGTGAAAAAGGATACGACAAAATCAAATCCATGAACCTATCATGGGATAATGTTGTGATGAATCTTCTGGAGAATGTGGAATGAGAGTTGCATACTTCACCCCCATAAGTCCACAAAAAACTGGAATTTCAGATTATTCAGAAAAAGAGGTACTTCCGTATTTAAACAAATATATAGATTTAGATATTTTCATTGATGAAAATGTAACGCCTCAGAACACGTATATATTTAATAATTTTAATATTTATTTATATAAAAACTTTTTAAAAACAAAGGCCGAATATAAAACTATTATTTACAATATGGGGAACAATTCATATCATAAATTCATTTACGACTCGCTCATTGTAAACCCAGGAATAACTATACTTCACGATATATACTTACACGGTTTTTTAGGACATTTCACCCTATTGAAAGGAGATGGAGAAAGATATATTGAAGAATTTGAGTATTGTTATGGAGAATTAGGCAGAGAAACCGCAAGTAAAGCTATCAAAGCTGATATTTGGACGAAAATCCATGGATTAGAATATAGATATCCTTTAATAAAAAGAGTGATTGATAATAGCCTGGGAGTGGTTTGCCACAGTAATTATGGAGTGAATAAAGTATTGGATGAGTGCGATTCTGCAATTGTGGTAAAAATAAATCAGCCCTTCAACATATCAAATAATTTTCAATACAATGAATATGCTTTTATTCAAAAAATTAAAAAAAAGTTTAAACTGGAGGGAAGGTGGCCAATAATGGCCAGTTTTGGTTTTATTTTTCCCCATAAAAGATTCGATGTTATACTTAGATCTTTTAAAATATTTTTAACACAGTATCCTAATGCTGTTTTCCTTTTAGTTGGACGAGATTCAATGGGAGTCTCTCGGTTGATATCGAATCTAGAATTGCAGGATTCTGTCATAGCAACTGGATATGCAGCACACAAGGACGTTTTAGACTATCTAGCAATCTCTGATTTTTGCATAAATCTGAGATACCCCACGGCAGGCGAGACCAGCAGGAGCGTTTTGCAGCTGATGGCGGCAGAAAAGCCGGTAATCGTCTCAAATGTCGGCTGGTTCTCCGAGATACCAGATAAATGCTGCTTGAAGGTCGATGTGGACTCTTACGAAGAGGATGTCTTGCTCGAATATATGAGGCTTCTAGCCTCCGATGAGCGTCTCAGGAAGCAGATAGGCAAGAACGCCAGAGAATACGTTCAGGAAGAGCACGACCCTCAAAAGATCGCAAGGGAATTTTATATATTTATAAAAAATGTGTTAGATGGAAGAGAGTACATCCTAAACAAGGTCTCCAAGGAACTGGCTGACATGGGCGTAAAAGAAGAAGATACAGAAATAATTAGTCATCTTTCAAAACGAATAAGTAATATAATATAAAAACAGATTAACTTATCTTTATCTCCTTAATTCTCAGGCTCAAACACCTGTCATCGGGGCTCTCTCCGCCAGTTACTTCGCGCGGGCTCTCGCAGCCTTCTGGAACATGGAGCCTGAAGGAATTTGCTCCCTCTTCCAGATGGATCGGCATTTCAACTCTGGCGAAGCTCGGGGAAACGGTCGCATCTCCGATGAGACGATCACTCGAATCGTATACCTCCAGGGTCCTCGGACGGTTATAGCTGAGGACCGTGAAGCTCAGCTCTGCCGGGCGGGTCTCTTCGACCTCGATAATGAAGACGGCGTCGTTCTCCATCCATCGGGCAGGGGTGCCGCCCGAGTCTTCGAGGCCGTGCCAGCCGCCGGCGAGAGTAGCTGCTGGGAATTCCTCGCATATGATCAAGATGTCTCGTATCAATCTGATGTCCTGAAATGCGAGACTGAGACATCGGAGATCCGGACTGTTCCCTGCCGTAGCTTCATGTGGACTTACGCATCCTTCAGGGACGAAAAATGTTATGATATTGAAGCCTTTATTCATGTAAATTGGTGGCGCCTTTATCTCTACAAAATTGGTAGATGGGAGATTAGATTGCAGCATCCATAGATGTCCATTTAAGTATATCTCTAGTGTTCTGGGACCTTGTCGATAACTCAGAACTTGAAGATCCAGTTCAGCTGACCGGTTCTCACCAGAATATGCGATTAAAGTCGCATTATTTTCCATCCATCTTGTTATAGTTTCTGCCCAATTTTCGATGCTGTGCCATCCGGACGCATAGAGAAGTTTTGTACTAGATGTCAAGGATCTCTTATCGATAAATTTCGTATCAGCGTCCTTAGTTGATTCAATGGAAATTTTATAAATAAAACCTCGTTTATCGCTGTATTCAGGGGTGATACTATCAACAGTTAGCATTTTGACGTCATATTTATCTAAGATTGTCTGATCTGCATAGTTATTCGCAGTTATTTTAATTTGGTTATCATCATAATATGACCATAATAAAAGATCAAAAGAATCGACTTTTAATTTGGTCCTAACTAGATAATCAATATAATTTCTGTCGGATCCCAATGCATATATCTCGTAAATCTCACCTTGTTGAGCATGAGCCCAAAGTGGCAGATTAACTAGCTGACTATATTCAATAGGAAAATACGTGTATGGTATATTAAATGTATGCAAATCTGGACGTCTAGAGTTCTCTATGGGATCAGCTATGATCGGAGCTACTGTTAATATCGCAAGGAATAGAAATGGGATCAATATTTTAGATTTAATCGAGCCAAGCAAAAATAAAAAAGCTGGATATACATAGAAATATCTATTCCCCACAGCGTGTGTTCCGCCTAAATAATTATTTCCTACCAATATCACGAAGAATAATATGTATAAAACAATACCTATTAATATTAGACTTCTTTTAGGATCGGAATTAACAGTATCGATCCTCCTAAATACAATTAGACTTGATATTAATGCGAATATAGCAAATGGATAGTACCAAGTAACTCCTGTAAATCTGCCGAAGAAGTAATAATACAGATTATATGGAATTATTTTTAAATTATTCGTATTGAGCAAAACAGCGATCTGTCCTTCAGTCACACTAAATCCGAGATGTCCCGCTTCATTTACGTCATCATATCCGCTGAGAAATGGATAATTTGAGCTATAATACAACCTATTTCCACCATAAAATGATGGTGCTCCCGTTTCTAAATAGAAATATCCATAAAATATGAATACAACGATTGATATTGATAGAATCATAAGAGAAAAATTTTTAAATCTATGTTTGTACAATTCATATAATATCAATGGTGCAAATAGCATTAAATTAGGAATTTTGGCGACTGCCGCAATTCCGATAACAAATGACGATAATATAAGGTATTTGTTGTTGTTCTCACTAATATATTTATGCCACAAAAAAAGGCTAACCATTATTAAAAACATGTTGTATATTTCCACATGTATCCAAAAAATATAAATAAATGCCGTTGATGCAAAGAAGAATATAATTGACGTGAATAATGCCTTTAAATCGTCATTCTCCTTTCTTATATGTAGATACCCCACCAATATCATCACATAGAACATCAATGCATTGAATAGCAATATGCCGCTATTTCCAAATAGCTTATAGAAAAAGGCAGCAAATAGTGCATAGGAATATTCCTTGCCGTAAAAATATTTCCCTTCTTCAGTTTTAATTAGAAATAACCCTGCAGGCAAATCAGCAAATTTGGTTTCTAATGCTCTTTCAATATCGTTAGGCTGGTACTGTATATCGTGGTCCTCCGCGATGCTCTGTATCTGCATGTAGTATGTAGATGTATCTCCCCATCGATGGATTGGGGAAATAAACGAGATCGTACTTAGGAGGATTAATAATATTAATAGTATAGCTGATACTGATAGAGGTACAGAATCGAAGAATGATCGATAATTGAATTTTATCATAATTGGCCCTTTAATTTAGGAAATTGCATAATATTTTGCTAAGAACGGGCGTCATTTGCACAACAGAATGAGATTCCAGTAGCCAGATTAGAGTAGACAGCCTTCATTGCAGATCACCACTATCGTTGTATTAGGATTACTAGGAGTACATAAGCCTTTGCATCATCGGTTCTAAACTTGCTCTCCTCCTACGTAGAGTTGATTGATCTTGTAGTGGCTCTGAAGAGCATCGAGTGTCAACGCCGGTCTAAAACTGTCAAGTTATGGCGGGATAAAACTGCATGGGTCATCGGTTAAGGAGTTTAAGCTACACAATATTCCCATTTTTCACACGAATTATGCGTCATCTAGATTTGATCCGATTTCAAGACTGACTTGCTGTAGCCTCTTTGACCAAGCCAATCTCACCGTACTTGCTACCGAGATCGCTGCCTCATCGCGATTCTT
>NZ_JARFPL010000066.1:0-6358 GCF_029167205.1 Candidatus Methanocrinis alkalitolerans | reverse complement strand
TGAGCTGGAAAAAATTAAGATCATGGTCTTGCCGAATGGAGAGAAGATGGCCACTGAGATATCCAAAAAACAGCGCGAAATCCTGGATGCTCTTCATATGTGTGCCTAAACGCTGGGGAGGTCAGGTTCAACCTGCTCCGCATTCCTCCCCCCTTTCATGGTGGGGATACATCTAGCAGCGTCTATCAGGATGCTATGGCAGTTCAAGGTGTTGAATACTCAGCTCAGCAACCCAGTCGAACCCTCAGCGATCGTCTTTCACCCTTCGAAGACGTCTTGATCCAGGACTCCACCATCGTCAGGTTACACTCAAAGTTGGCAAAGATCTGGCTAGCCACTGGACCTCGAAAACCCCGACGACAAGCCCGGCAAGAAAACCAGTCCTCGCCGAGAGGATGGCGGTTATGAGACCCCTGCCCCTCCGGCTCAAAGCCGACATCCTCTGCCACCAGGAGGTGAACGGCCAGGATACGGAAGGCCAACCCCGCCGTCAGCTGGCCCTGGAACAGCTGGTCGGGGGGACG
This sequence comes from Candidatus Methanocrinis alkalitolerans, assembly GCF_029167205.1. Lineage (NCBI taxonomy): Archaea > Methanobacteriati > Methanobacteriota > Methanomicrobia > Methanotrichales > Methanotrichaceae > Methanocrinis > Candidatus Methanocrinis alkalitolerans. The sequence continues at coordinate 5,834 of NZ_JARFPL010000066.1, read as the reverse complement.
CATGGTGGTTGCGGAGTTCGACCCCCCCCCTGACGCCGATGGGACTGGCAGGGTATCTCGATGGGGATCTCTTTCCAGTCTCATAGAAAACATACATATCCTCCATCACCAAACCAGGGACTACATGACGAACTACAACGTCCTTCTGGAGGGCGCCTGGCTGGTCAGAGACGTCAAATCCACCGACGACGCCATCGGGGTCGCGATATCGGAGGCGGGAAAGAGGCTGAACAACAAGAAGCTCGACTTCGTGGAGGTGGAGGTGGGCCAGACGATCTGCCCCGCCTGCGGCGAGTCCCTCGACGGCGTCTTCATGGTGGCGGGAACCGCCCTCGTCGGCCTCCTATTCGAGATCAAGGTCTACGACGCCGAGAACGAGGAGCACGCCTTCAGGATCGCCAAGGCGATGGTGGGAAAGGCCCTGGGTGCAGTCCCCCTGAAGCTCGTGGAGACGGAGGAGATGGAGGGCGGAAGGTCCGGAAGGCCGACGAGGTCGAGATAGAGAAGATCGATATATGTAGAGATGGTGCAGGTCGATGTAGGTCGAGATGAAAGATCATCCAATGGATCAGACCCGCTCCCTCTCCCACTCCGCCACCCGCGCCCTGATGATCACCCGGCTCTTCGCAGCGTCGGTGACCACCAGCTCGTCTCGGATCCACTTCGGAAGGAAGGATAGAACCCCGCTCCTCCCCCCCTCGCGAAACCGCCGATCGCAGAAGAGGATGACGCCCCGCTCCGAGGCGTCTCTGATCACCCTCCCCGCCGCCTGAAGCCCCCGATTTATCGCAGGGAGGGTGTAGGCGATGAGCATCCCGTTCTTCTGGCCGTACTTCCTGACGTAGTACTGGTTGGTCTCCCTCTGGATCTCGTTATAGAAGCCCAGGGGCAGGCCGACGACGGCGACGCCGCTCAGCGCCTCGCCCTTGTAGTCTATGCCCTCGGCGAGCTTTCCGCCGGATACCCCCAGGAGGACTGCGCCGCGCTTCTTTGCCGCCCGGAAGAAATCTTCCAGGATCGCCGGGACGTCCTCGGCGTTCCTAGGCTCGGAATAGAGCATCTTTCCGACCTTCCTTGCGGCTGCCTTGCAGGTCGCCTCGTACTGGTTCATCATCGAGTAAGATGTGAAGAAGACGGCTACGTTTCCGGCGACCTCTTCGATGATAGCCTCGATGTGCTCTGTTATCTCCCTTTTATTTCCGGACTCGTCTCTTTTTTCAAGCTGCGTCGTCGCGGTCTTGGCGACCAGAAGGAGCCTGTTCTCCGGGGGGAAGAGGTTTGGCAGGCTGATCTTCTTCGCCCTATCCTTCTCGGCGAGGAGGTAGAGCTCGTAGGCCTCCAGGGGCGAGAGGGTCCCGCTGAGCATCACCGTGGCGTTGACGTTGTCCGTCACCCTCCTCACCAGCGGGGCGGGGTCAACGTTGTTCACCTCCAGCCACGCCCTCTTCTTATCGCCGGTGCCGGCGACGGTGATCTTCCTCTGGTAAGACAGGTCCCTCTCAGCCATCTCCATGTCCCCGAGGAAGAGGAGAACATGAGCGAGGCTGGGCTCGATATCGCCCTGAAGATTTTCGCGGTCCCCCTCGGCGAGTTCCAGCTCCGCCACCATCACCGCCACCTCCGTCGCCGCCGAGAGCGCCTCTTCTACGTCGTCAAACCCCCGATACAGGAAATCCCTGAATAGGTCCGCATCCAGGAGCTCTTCTCCCTCCTGCATCCTGACCTGGCGGCTCTGGATGTACTTTCGAAGCCTCGGAAGAAGGGTCCTGACCACCTCCACCCCCTTCAATCGGGACGAAGCGTCGAGGGAGGACTCCTGGAGCCTCGACTGGCCCATCGACTGCTGATACTTCTCCACCTCCTTCTCGGCGAGGTCGATCATCCTCGGAGAGAGGACCCTGGTATTTAAGGCCCTGACGGCGTCTCCCAGGTTGTGGGCCTCGTCGACGAAGAGGGTCAAAGAACCCCGGTCCATCTCCAGCCAGTCGAAGATAATCTCCTGGAACTCGGGGCTGAAGAGGTGAGAGTAATTTAAGATTACGACGTCGCTCCCCTTGGCGGAGAGGCTCATCACCTCGTAGGGGCACAGCTCCCGACACTCTCTGATGAAACGGTCCGGAGGCCTGATCCCGCCCCTGAGGTCGTCCACCAGGTCCAGGATCGGACCGGAATGCCTGAAGTGGGGCTTGCCCTGAAGCTCGAAGACCTCTCTTGTCATCATATAGTAAGGGCAGAAGGTCCTGTACCCCGGAACTGACTGGTGGGCGCTCTTATCCTGGGAGGGGTCGTAGAACTTCCCCCCCACCTCTCCGAGCCTTGCGATCATCTTCCTCTTCGTCCATTCCCGGAGCCTGGCACATCCGGCGTAGACGGACTCTCCGGAGAACTCGTCGGCGAGGGGGCACATCTTCTGTTTGCCCACCATGTATGCTATGGTGGGTCGGTGCCTCGTCTTCGACCAGATCTTCGCGATCTCGTCGAGGTATACGTCTATCTGGCTGACGGTTCTCACCGCCACCGCGATCTTTCCTGGTGCCGCTGCCAGGGCTGCGGAGATGCAGCTGGTCTTTCCGCTCCCGGTGGGGGCGTCGATCATCAAGACCGCATGCTCCCCGCCTCTCACCGTCCCATAAACGTCGTCGAGCATGGCGTCCTGATAGGGCCTCAGCGACTCGTAGGGGAAGTAGTCCAGATACACGATGCCCCCTTTTCAGCTTAAAGGTGATAAAGGCTATCCAACAGCCTCCGACCATCTCCTGATCCCCTTCTTCCGACTCGGCTTAGAGGGTTTCAATTAAAAAGGTTTAAATGTAATTACGATATATGATATCCAGGGAGTACCATGAGAAACGCGATCGCTCTTTGCCTTTCCCTCATGACCGCCGCCATCCTGGCGGTGACCGCCGGAGCCTCGCCGGCGTTTCAGGACGGTTTTATCACCGGATATCTAGAGGTAACAGGGGAAGGCCAGACCGAGATAGTCAGCTCCAATATCGATCGCTGGAAGGGGTTTTCCAACACCGAAGTCCTCTACGGTAAGGGTTCTATAGACTACTTCTCGACCGGCGTATGGAACCAGTCCGCAGGAGTTTCGACGATAGATCGTAAGATCGAATTTCCCAAGGGTCTCCTGGTAAACGTCCAGCATTTCGATTCTTCTAAGGTCTTCAAGGGGTCGGGGGTGGACATATCCAACGTCAACGTCGTATCCTCCTACTCGGGGATGGACCGGATGGTCATCTCGCCCAACGCCACCACCTTCGACGTCAAGAGCGAGTTCAGCGGTATATGGAACCTGGAAGCCTTCAGAAACGACATCAACCGGAAGATCGATACCAAGACAACCCTAGACGGGAAGTTCGAGATAAATAAGGAGCTCATCTTCAGGTGATCCGCGGCGGGGGTGCGTAGGGATCGCCCCCTGAGCCACCCTAGCGTCCTCTCTGAGACTCATTTAAATTAATTATCAACTTAAACGGGGAGTTATAATGGGACTATTAAACCGCATGAGCACTGTGGTCAAGGCCAAGATGAACACCATCATGGACAGGGTCGAAGACCCCAACGAGACCCTCGACTACTCGTACCAGAAGCAGCTGGAGCTCCTCCAGAACGTGAAGAGGGGCGTCGCAGAGGTCGCCACCTCCAAGAAGAGGCTGGAGCTACAGAGGGCGAAGCTCGCCATGAAGATAGACCAGCTCGACAGTCAAGCGAGGGAGGCGATAAAGGGCGACCGGGAGGATCTGGCGCGTCAGGCCCTGGTGCGGAAGTCTGCCCTCACGGTCCAGATCGAGGGGCTCGACCGGGAGATAGCCGACCTCGCGCGCGAGCAGGAGAAGCTCGAGGCGACAGACCGGAGGCTCACCGCCAAGGTGGAGTCCTTCAGGGCAAAGAAGGAGACGATCAAGGCCCAGTACTCCGCCGCCGAGGCCCAGGTGAAGGTGACCGAGTCCCTCACCGGGATCAGCGAGGAGATGGCGGACGTGGGCCTTGCGGTCCAGAGGTCCGAAGACAAGATCGAGACGATGAGGGCGAGGTCGGCTGCCCTCGACGAGCTGGTGGAGCGAGGGACCCTGGAGGAGTTCGCCGGGGGAGACGAAGTCGAGAGGGAGCTGGCGCGTATCAAGGCCAAAAGCAGCGTCGAGGACGACCTCGCGAGGCTCAAGGCGGAGGAAGGGAGATGATAATCAGGATCATGGGGGAGGGGCAGTACCGGGTATCGTCCGCCCTCCTCGACGACCTCAACCTCATCGACGACCGGATCGTCGAGGACGTGGCCAAGGAGGACGAGGCGGGCTATAGAGAGGATCTCTCCCGCCTCATCCAGGCGATAAAAGAGAAGGGCGAACCGATTAGATCCGAGGAGATCCTCGAGTCGGACGTCATCGTCCCCCCCGAGGACCTGACCCTGGAGGAGGCGGAGAGGGTCTTTCGGGGGTCGGGTCTTATTCCCATGTAAAACCCCACCCCCTGGTATTTTCTTTTGCACTTCATATCCCGCTTTGTCACATGTCGAATCATATCGTCCAAGGAGATCCTCATCCTTGGAATACTAAGATCTTCTGCCTCCGCATCGCAGTCCTCCTCTTAGTACAACTCCTGTACTCTGAGGAGATGATGCAGTACGCATAAAACCTTTCTTGAGAGGGCAACGGCTGCGATGTTCGTTCCCTTTTTCACCTTATCCTAAAGAAGAAACTCTTAAGCTTCGACCTACCTTTTATTCTGGCAATGACGTGAGCGACTTTTACGAGAATCCGCCTTATATATGTCCTGAGCCTCTCTTGGTTACGCTTCTCATGTATATCTTTTCCGCCGATTGATAAAACGACGGAACGAGTCCACAGCAAGCAGCAAGCTGTTCGGCCTTTGGTATGTAAATCCCCCGTTCAAGTTATGCTGTAGCAACTTTTGTGACGACATACCCAGATCTTTCAAGGGATCTTATCATAGCTTGTTCCCGGTTCTTCGTCTTTCTCTGATAAACCACTTCAGCACCTACGTCTTTATAAGGCACTTGAAATTTCATTGTCCTGTACACATCGATCAATATCCTATGGCCGAGGGCCACTAGAGCTCGCTTTCTCCCTCTTCTCTTTGCAATGTTGTTGTACATAGCGCTGTAAGCTGAATCCTTGGATCTCGATGCCGCCCAGGCGACCTCAGTGAGAGTCGCTTTTAGAAACTTGTCGCCTTTCCTTATCTTGGAGTTCTTCTTAACCCCTGCACTCTCATTGTTCCCGGGACAAATTCCAGCCCATGATGATAAATGAGCTTCATCAGGAAACTGCGACATATCAGTACCGATCTCGGATATGATTGAAGCCGCAGAGATGTTACTTATCCCCGGGGAATGGTCTGGATCAGGCTGGACTGAACATGAAAAGAGACCATTCGAATTTGAATCTCCTCATCGAGGTTTTAGATCTGGTCAGCTAAGAACTCTATGTGATCCAAGTGCATCTTCAGAAGGAATCGATGATGCCCGGTAACCCGACCATCCAGAGCCTCGACGAGCAGGTCCATCTTGCTTCTGAGCCTACCATGGGTCATCTCAGCTATCTCTTCTCTGGAAAGATCGTCTTTCTCCATAAGAGCGTGGATTATCCTCATCGAAGATACACCGTCGATCTTCGACACCACGGATCTGAGCTTGATGTTCGCATCTTCTAAAACTTTCTGGATACGATTCTTCTCAGCAACCATAGTAACTATTCAGCCACCATGGCCATATAACGCAATTCCTTCAGAGACGCCCTCACAATAGGGTTCGGTTAAGTGGCAGCTGAAGGAGGAACATAGGGCTTTCCCTCAAACGCACCTTGAATTGCATC
>NZ_JARFPL010000065.1:0-6971 GCF_029167205.1 Candidatus Methanocrinis alkalitolerans | reverse complement strand
TATCTCATCCGGGAGTAGCCCAGGACCATGGTGAAACAGTATAGCTTCCTATGAGAGCCGTCGATATCGATATAACCACATTCAGCCCAGTCGACCTGGGCCTGGACACCGGGCTTTGTCTCGAACCGATATACCGCAGGAACACCGACTTTGGGTCGTACCTCTCTCACATAGTCTTTTACGATCGTATATTTGCCCTCGAACCCCTGTTCTTGGATCTCACGGTAAATTCGAGCTGCTGTAAGGGGGTATTCTTGCAGACGTTGGTCTATGTACTCCTTGTAGTCGTCCAGTTTGCCTGGCCTCTTGGATCTCTTCTCGGGTGTCGGAGGAATTTGAGAATGTATGTACTTGCGAACCGTCACCCGGCTATGACATGTCTTTCTGGCGATCTCACTTATGCTCAATCCCTGGTTGAATAAATCTCGCAACACGAAGAACTCCTCCATGTCCAGCATCAGCACAACCCCTGAGTTTCAACTCAGGGATTAGCAGGTGGACAGTTTTATTCCGCCGTAATTGGACAGATTTAGACCGCCAGTGACAAGCTATCACGAAAGTCAAAAAGAAGGTGATATTCGGGAAGGATATCGATCCGAAGGACATTTCAACAAGCCTGGTCGAGAGACAGAACCTGACGTTGAGACAGGACAACAACCGCATATCGAGGAAGACCATCGGCTTCTCAAAGAAGATTTCTGAGCTTGATAAGCAAATGACACTCTACTTTGCCCATTTTAACTTTTGCAGAGGGCATTTGTCCCTGATAAGTTTGGATTGTTTGGGGAGGAAAAGAAAGAACAGCCCTGCGAAGACATGTGGATTGACAGACCACGATTGGTCGCTGAGGGAACTGTTGACTTATCCGTATCACAGAATATCAACCAGTTAGAGGTGCACCACCGATCATCCTCCACGCCATCATGGAAAATGTATAAATTTATATCTGCCGACTGTATAGCAGAAGAGAGATCTGTCGGCGCGTCGCCGTGAGGTTGGCTGCGGGTCAGAGGATGGTCTGGGGTGGTCTGTTGTCGTATAAGAATCTCTGGAGGATGATCATCGCCGTTTACGCCGTCGTCGCCCTCGCCGGTGGGGGGACGATCACCGTCTGCTCCAGCGGCTGCGACTACTCAAGCCCCAAGGCTGCCATCTTCGCCGCGAGGGAGGGGGACGTGGTGGAGGTGATGAGCGGGAGGTACTACGACCATCAGAAGATAGATAAGAAGATCGTCCTTTTGGGCGTCGACTCTGGAGGCGGGAAGCCGGTCCTAGACGCCACGGGATACGCAAGCCCCATCACAGTCACCGCCGACGGGGTCGTCGTCGAGGGGCTGAGGCTCATGAACGGGGGTCCCGGATCCGCCGGGATCCTCGTCGTCTCCTCAGGAAACTTCATCGTGAATAACGACGCCAGCAACAACTACGTCGGAGTCCGGCTCGTCGGGTCCAACAACTCAAAAGTCCAGGGGAACGTCGCCAGCGGCAACCTGGAATACGGCATAGTGCTGGAGGGGTCGTTTGGGAACGTCATCTCCGATAACGTCATACTGAAGAACTTCATCGGGAACGCCTTCGACGACGGGACGAACCGATGGGACGACGGCTCGGTGGGAAACAGGTACGGGGACTTTGACGACCCGGAGGAGGGGTGCATCGACGCCGACCTCGACGGGATCTGCGACCGGGGCCGCGAGATTCCTGGTGGGTCGAACCTGGACAGGTTCCCGAGGGCCGCTGGATGATGCCGATACGGGGATTATCGAAGAGAGGGGGGCGGAGGGGCAGAAAGTGGCGAGTTGGAGATGAAGAGAAGGATGAGAAAAAAATGGAGAGGATCAATAGGGTCACCCCTGGAAGTCGATCTTTATCGGCCCCTCTGCGATCTCCTCTATCCTCTCCTCGAGATCCGCCAGCTCCGCAGCCAGCCTCTCCTCCAGGGCTGCTAGGTTCCTCCTCTTCTCCTGAAGGCCAGCTTCCAGGGCGGGGATCTTCTGGCGGACCAGGTCGCGCCTCTCCTTCAGCCTTCCGGCCTCGCGGCCGCTCTTGGAGAGGCTCCGGCCGATATCTTCGATCTCTCGATGGAGGGCTGAGTGGCGGGCCTTAAGAACTTCCAGGGGCCTATCTTCCAGGAGGTGGTCGATCTGCTCGAGGATCCGCTCCCTCTTCTTATCCCGAAGACCCAAAAGGTCCACCTTCGACTTCAGCTCCAGGAGCGCCCCCGATATGTCCCCCTCCAGGGCCCTCGCCGGGGAGGCGGAGAGCTGCTGGAAGAGCTCCCGATGCTGGAGGGCTATCCGATCGCTGGAGTCCTGCTTTACTATTCTGGATATGGCCTTGGTGAGGGGAGACACCAGGTCCCCCATGGACATCTCGATCTGGTCGCGCTCCCGGAGCTTCTGCTCCAGGGATGTCTTCTCCTCCAGCATCCTCTTCCCCTCGTCGCTTTTGGTCCAGGATTCTATCTCCTTCTGGTGGAGCCTCTCTTTGTCCCTCAAGAGGGCGAGATGCTCCTCCTCCTCGGAGATCTCGGCCCCGAGGGCTTCAATGAGGCCACGCCTCCCCCGGATCTGGGCTGCCAGCTCCGCTGCCTCCCCGAACCTGCCGAGGTTCGCCTCCTCTTCTATCAGGTAGTCTCCCAGGTCTTTGAGGTGGCGGCTGATGGCGCCGAGATCTGAGTTGATCGCCTCCACCTCCTCCGGAAATAGGGCGGCTGTGTACCTCTGGGCCCTACCGAACTTCTGGACGGTGTTCTGAAGCTGCTTCAATATGGAGGAGTGGTACTCTTTTGCGGACCTGAAGTCTGCCCCGGCGGGGGGCGCGAGCTTCGACGAGAGGAGCCTCATCTGGCGGGAGACGTTCTCTCTTGCCGCCGTTCCCGCCTTGAGAAGCCTCGGGGGGACCTCATCATCAGGCTCTGCCGCCTCCAGAGCCGAGATCTTCTTCTCCAGGTCTATTGCCATCCTCTCTATGGTGGCGTAGATTGATCGGACCCTCATCTCGAACTGGGGCTTGTCGGAACGGTCCCTCAGCCAATCTTCGACGTGAGATAGGGCCAGGGTCGCAGGCTCCTCCTCCCGGCGGTCCGGGCCGGCTTTTCCCATCTGAAAGATCTTCTGTAACCACTTCAAGGCCGTATCCTCCTCTATCGATATCAAATCGGGATGGGGACTTATAAATCATCCGACCTTTTCCTCTCCCAAAAGTCTTAAAGAGGGGCGGGCACATCCCTCCCTTCATGAAGTTCGATCCAGCCCGCGTTCGGGAGGCTGCCGGCGAGGACTTCGACGCCGCCTGGCAGCGGGGAAAGGAGTACGTAGAGGTTCCCCCCTTAAATCGGCGTTACCCCAGGCGCGTCTCTTCCTACGGCAGGCCTCACCCCATCTTCGACGTCATCGGAAGGCTGCGGGAGGCGTACCTCCGCCTCGGATTCGACGAGGCGGCAAACCCCGTCATCGTCGAGGACGCCGAGGTGAAGAAGCAGTTCGGAAGCGAGGCTCTGGCGGTTCTGGATCGATGTTTCTACCTGGCAGGCCTCCCCCGCCCCGACATAGGAATCTCCGACGAGAGGGCGGGCCAGATGAAGACGATCCTCCGTCGAGATCTGACGACGGAGGAGGTCGAAGGGGTCCGACAGATCCTCCACGGCTACAAGAAGGGGACGGTGGAGGGCGACGACCTCGTCCACGAGATCTCCGCCGCACTAGGCGAGTCCGACGCCCTCGTCTCGACCCTCATCGAGGAGGTCTTCCCCGAGTTTGAGGCCCTTGCCCCCGTCGCCACGACCAAGACCCTCCGGAGCCACATGACCTCCGGCTGGTTCATCACCCTCGGAGGCCTCGCCGGAATGGCGCCCCTTCCTTTGAGGCTCTTCTCCATCGACCGCTGCTTCCGGCGGGAGCAGTCGGAGGACGCGGCCCGATTGATGACCTACCACTCGGCGAGCTGCGTCGTCATGGACGAGGAGCTCTCCGTCGAGGACGGCAAGATCATCGCCGACGGCCTCCTTGCCCAGTTTGGATTTCAGAAGTTCAGGTTCCTCCCCGACGACAAACGGAGCAAGTACTACGTCCCCGACACCCAGATCGAGGTCTACGCCTATCATCCGGGGCTCGTGGGGTCGTCGACCAAATACGATACCGGCTGGGTCGAGGTTGCCACCTTCGGGATCTACTCCCCGACGGCGCTATCGATGTACGACGTCCCCTACCCGGTGATGAACCTGGGCCTGGGGGTCGAGAGGCTGGCGATGATCCTCTACGGCGCCACGGACCTTCGGGCCCTCACGTACCCTCAGTTCGTCCAGGACCCCGACCTCTCGGCGAGGGTGATGGCGATGATGATAAGAGTCCAGGAGGAGCCGCAGACCCCCGCGGGGATCGAGATCGCCCAGGCGATAGTCCGGACCTGCGATCTCCACGGCGACGAGCCCTCCCCGTGCGAGTTTGAGGCGTGGAAGGGGACGGTCTCAGGGAGGAAGGTCGTCGTCAAGGTGGTGGAGCCGGAGGAGAATACGAAGCTCTGCGGCCCCGCCGCCAACAACGAGGTCCTCGTCTACAAGGAGAACATCCTGGGGGTTCCCAAGACCGCCAAGTGGGAGGCGGCCTTCGAGGACGGGGTGACCACCGGCATGAGGTTCATCGACTCCTTCGCGGAGCTTGCGGCCCGGAAGGCCGAGGATGCGGCCCTGAGGGGAGAGGGGTCGGAGACGAGGGTCCGGATCGTGAGAGGCCCCGGCGACGTAAACCTCCGGCTGGGGCCGGCTCTCGAGAGGTACATCACCAGCAGGAAGAGGAAGATCGACGTCCGGGGGCCGGTCTTTACGACGGTGAGAAGCGAGGTCGTCGAATAGAACCGGCTACCAGCGATGAATACAGGATCCGAAGACGATATGGACGATTTGGAGGAGGATTATCTTGGTGAGAACGCCGGATTCGAACGCCGATGAAAAACGGGCCGCCGGGGTGGCGGCGGCGGATATGGTGAGGGACGGGATGGTCTTGGGCCTGGGGACGGGCTCGACCGTCGCCTGGACGATCAAGAGGATAGGAGAGAAGGTGGAGGAGGGGCTCGAGGTCCTGGGGGTTCCTACGTCCTACCAGGCGCAGGAGCTGGCGATAGCCGCGGGGATACCCCTGACGAGCCTCGACCAGGACCCGGTCCTCGACCTCGCCATCGACGGAGCCGATCAGGTATCCCGGGACCTCATCGCCATCAAGGGCGGAGGCGCCGCCCACGCAAGAGAGAAGGTCGTCGCCGCATCAGCCCAGTGGTTTGTCGTCGTCGCCGACTCCACCAAGCTCGTCGGTTCCCTCAGCCACCCCGTCCCCGTAGAGGTCCTCCCCATCGCCAAAAGGCTTGCGAAGAGCCGGATCGAGGAGCTGGGGGGTTCTCCCCAAATCCGGCAGGCTAAGATGAAGGACGGCCCGGTGATCACCGACAACGGCAACTTCGTCATCGACGCCGACTTCGGCGAGATCGAGGACCCCGGGGTCCTGGCGACCCAGCTCTCGGAGATCCCCGGGGTCGTCGAGCACGGTATCTTCGAGAACGTCGACCAGCTCGTCGTAGTATTGGACGGCGAGGTCAAGATATTCAGCCGCGAGTGATACCTTGAGGACGATCTGGTGGGACGCCGAGAGCCGGGCCGTCGGGATGATCGACCAGACCCACCTCCCCGAGAGGCTTGAGGATATCCTGGTCGGCTCCATCGACGGATTATGCGAGGCGATCCAGTCCTTGCGGGTCCGGGGCGCTCCCGCCCTCGGCGCCGCCGGGGCCTACGGCGTCGCCCTGGCGGCGGCCCGATCCGGGGCAACAGACCCCGCCGCCCTCCTCGATGACGTCAGAGAGGCGGCGGGGGTCATCCGGGCGGCGAGGCCGACGGCCGTCAACCTCTCCTGGGGCGTCGACCGGGCCGTAAAGGCCATCGACGAGATCAAAGAATCCGCCGACGCCGACGAGATCCGGGCCGCGGCCCTGGCGGAGGCGGAATTGATAGCCGGGGAGGACGTTTCGATCAACAAAGCCCTCGGCGAAGTCGGAGCCAGCCTGCTGGAAGACGGGGACGTCGTCCTCACCCACTGCAACGCCGGGAGGCTCGCCTGCGTCGATTGGGGGACGGCTCTGGGGGTCATCCGGTCGGCCGTTGCCCAAGGCAAAAAGATCAGCGTCTACGCCTGCGAGACGAGGCCGCTCTTCCAGGGGTCGAGGCTCACCGCCTGGGAGCTCTCGGAAGACAACATTCCCGTCACCCTCATCTGCGACAGCATGGCCGGGATGATCATGCGCCAGGGGAAGATCGACAAGGTGATAGTCGGCGCCGACCGGATCACGAAGGACGCCGTCTTCAACAAGATCGGGACGTACACCCACGCCGTCCTGGCGAAGGCCCACGGGATCCCCTTCTACGTCGCCGCCCCCATCTCCACCTTCGACCTCGCCCACTCAGAAGAGGAGGTCGAGATCGAGGAGAGGGGCGCGGACGAGATCAGGCGCCTCGGCGACAGACAGCTCGCCCCGCCAGAGGTCAGAGTCTACAACCCGGCCTTCGATGCGACGCCCATCGATCTGGTGACGGGGATCATCACCGAGCGGGGGATCTACCGGCCGCCGGAGATTCCGTTCAAAAATCGCTAAATAAATAGCGTAAATCTGAAGTGCGTCAAATATTCATAAAATTTTATTTTTTTGTGATTTACCCACAAAAAATAATTCGTCATCATTGGGATATTTGTCTGGATAACTTCTTCTTACCATTTCTAGCTTGCTCATAATATCATCTATAAAATTAGGACCTAAGTTTGATTTCATCACTAAATGCATAATCGTTTCTAAAGATTTAGTAACTATTCAGCCTCCTTTTCAGAATACCCGAAATAAGCGTGAAAAATGGATGACGATATATTCGTAGTCAATATCTAGATTTAACCGAAAAATTTATGATATATAAAAGCTTATTTTTTGGTGAA
>NZ_JARFPL010000064.1:0-7054 GCF_029167205.1 Candidatus Methanocrinis alkalitolerans | reverse complement strand
TTCCTGAGTCAGCACGTAGCGATACATATCATGATCCTCCCTATTCCCGGCAGTCATGAAGTTATTGGGACCAAGCTACAGGATTGGCGATCCCTTAAATCCACCCACACAAAACAGCGAGGAGCCTTTATTGTGAACGTTCCAGTCGATATCCAACCGCTTCATTTTTCGCTCCTGAAGCGACCAGAGGACAAAGTCCTGTAACGTGCTGGGTAAATTGCTTCCGAAAAATCGACACCGGAGGATCGATAATATGGGGCCACGGCGATTTGAACGCCGGTTACAGGACCCCCAGTCCTGTGGGATACCAGGCTACCCTATGGCCCCGCTGCGGATTCCTGGACGCAGATCATCCATATAAAGGTTATCGCCAGGAGCCGGAGGTTCTGGCCCCGACGTCCACCATCCATAGGCCGCATAAGACCATAAGGCCGTTGAAGAAGAGGGCCATGGGGTCCAAGGCGTTCGGAACGATGGTGAAGAGGAAGATACCCGTCGAGACGGTGCCAAGTCCCATGAGAACGACCCCCGCCCGGGCGGATACGAGGGTGTATAGGATCCCAGCAGAGATCAGGACCATCCCCACCAGGATCAGAGGGTTGGGGGGTAAAGCAGAGGGAAACATGGCTCGAAATTTCGCGGCCGTTTACTTATAAGTTATCGTCGTCGCTGCCATGGCTGGCAACCGTTTCGCGTATCTGTAGCGCACCCGGAATCACTCCTCTTCCTGGCCGGACCTGACGATCACCGCGGCACCCCGGCGCAGCTCCATCATCTCCTCCGGCGAGAGGACGGCCCTTCCGGTGGCGATGAGCCTTCCGTCCTCGTCGACGACCAGCACCTCCTCCCCTGCCCTGATATCGGGGTCGACGCCGACGACGTGCTTTGCAAAGGCGGTCCCGCCACGGGCAACGTAAGGGGCGACGTCGTTCATGACGACGACCCGTTGTCTTGGGGCAGGGAGAAAGTCGTAGAGGAGCTTCGCCCCCGAGGCGCTCAAGGTGAGGAGACCGTCCCTCGCCCTCACCGTCGCCGTCCTCTCGCCGTCAAGGTAAAGGTGCCTCAGCCTTCCGGTATTCGATAGCATGAAGGTCGTATCCTCCCCGAAGAGGGCGCGACCGCAGCCGCGGCCGAACTGGAGGTCGGCTATCATCCTCGCCCGTTTTAGCATCGGCTCCGACTCTGGCCTCATGGATTAAAAAGGCTGCCGGAGCGGCTGCGGTTCGGGGGGGGCTTCGCCCCAAATACCACCATAACCTATTTTGCCCCCGAGGAAGTCCTCTCTCGAAGATCGTTTACCGGTGATTTGATTGAGATTCCTGGATGATGCTGATCCCGAGATCGCCTCCGCCATAAATGACGAGCTGGAGCGACAGAGAAACGGCCTGGAGCTGATCGCCGCCGAGAACTTCACCAGCCTCGCGGTGATGGAGGCCTACAACAACGTGATGACGAATAAATATGCCGAGGGCTACCCCGGCAAAAGGTACTACGGCGGCTGCACCTTCGTCGACGTCGCCGAGAACCTGGCCAGAGACCGGTGCCGGGCTCTATTCGGCGCAGAGCACGTCAACGTCCAGCCCCACAGCGGCTCCCAGGCGAACATGGCTGTCTACCTCGCCCTCCTCAAGCCCGGGGATACCGTCATGGGGATGGCCCTCGACCACGGCGGCCACCTCTCCCACGGAAGCCCCGTCAACTTCTCCGGCAAGATCTACAACGTCGTCCACTACGGCGTCAATAAGGAGACGGAGATGCTCGATTACGCCGAGATCCTGGAGATCGCGAGAGATTGCTCTCCCAAGATGATCGTCACCGGCGCCTCGGCGTACCCCCGGACCATCGACTTCGGTGCCCTCCGGGAGATAGCCGACGAGGTGGGAGCATATCTGATGGCCGACATCGCCCACATCGCGGGGCTCGTCGCCGCCGGCGTTCATCCGTCGCCGATCCCCTACGCCGACGTCGTCACAACCACCACCCACAAGACCCTCCGGGGCCCCCGGGGCGGCGTTGTCATGTGCAGGCAGGAGATCGCCCCCGCCATCGACAGGGCGGTCTTTCCGGGGGTCCAAGGCGGCCCCCTGATGCACGTCATCGCCGCAAAGGCCGTCGGCTTCAAGGAGGCATTGACCCCCCAGTTCAAGAGCTACCAGGAGCAGATCGTCAAGAACGCCGCAGTAGTCGCCAAGACCCTCCTCGATCAGAACTTCGAGCTCGTATCGGGAGGAACCGACAACCACCTGATGCTCGTCAAGCTCCTGAATATGCCGTACTCGGGAAAAGACGCCGAGGCCGCCCTGGAGCGGGCGAGGATCACCCTCAACAAGAACACCATACCCTTCGATCCCACCTCCCCCTTCATCACCAGCGGGATCAGGATAGGTACCCCCGCGGTCACCACCCGGGGGATGAAGGAGAAGGAGATGGTCCAGATCGCGAACATGATCGGATCTGTCCTCAGGAATATCGACGACGAGAACGTCATCGCCAGAGTAAGAGACGAGGTGGCCGAGCTTTGTCGCGGTTTCCCCCTATATCCGGAACTGGGATGATCATAGACGGCAAAGCCCTCGCCTCGGAGATGGAGGCGGAGACGATTGCCCGCGTCGAGAAGCTCGCAGCCATAGGGAGGAGGCCCGGCCTTGCGACGATCATCGTCGGCGAGAACCCCGCCTCTGCGATGTACGTCAGGATCAAGCACTCCGCCTGCGACCGGGTCGGGATAAGATCCCAGACCGTCCGTCTCCCAGAGGAGGCGAGGATCGAGGTGATCCTCGAGACTATTAAGGGGCTGAACGAGAAAGACGACGTAAACGGCATCCTCCTCCAGCTCCCCCTCCCCCGAGGGAGGGACCCCGCACCGGCGATGGCGGCCATCGATCCCGCAAAGGACGTCGACGGCTTCCACCCCCTGAACATGGGAACCCTGTTGGCCGGGGCGGAGAGGCTCGTCCCCTGCACCCCCAAGGGGATCATCTGGGCCCTCGAGCGGCTCGGCGTCGACTTGGAGGGGAAAGAGGCGGTGATCGTCGGCCACAGCAACGTCGTCGGAAAGCCCCTCGCGGCGATGATGCTCAACAGGAACGCCACCGTCACCGTATGCCACGTCTTTACAAAAGACCTGGCTGCCCATACCCGGAAGGCTGAAGTCCTGGTCGTGGCGGCGGGGGTCCCCGGCCTCATCAGGGGAGATATGGTCCGGACCGGAGCCTACGTCTTCGACGTCGGGATAAACCGGGTCGGCGACAGGACCGTGGGGGACGTGGAGTTCGACGAGGTCCTGGTGGTGGCGGCGGCGGTCACCCCCGTCCCCGGAGGGGTGGGGCCCCTCACCGTCTCGATGCTGATGAGCCAGACGGCGACTGCGGCCGAGATGCAGATGAGCTCTGAAGAGAGATGAAAAGAGGATGAGAGGGGGAGGTCCGGATGTCTCTGGTGGTGGCCTATTCGGGGAAGGATAGGGCGGTGATGGGGGGCGACCGGCGGAGCATCTCCTTCTTCGGGGAGGCGGGGGTCCTGGAGGAGGAGCTCTACGGCGGCAAGATCAGGACCGACGAGGATCTGCGGAAGAGGGCTGAGGAGCTCGGCTCCGTCGTCGAGATAGCCGACGGCCACGAGAAGGTCTGGAAGAGGGGGGATCTCCTGGCAGGGGAGGTGACGGAGCTCTCCATCGAGAAGCAGAGGCGCAGGAGGATCTACGCCGTCCCCGGAGGGTATATCCTCGTCGATATCGATGGCCAGAAGGCCGAGATCACTAAGAGGGGTACGTCCGCTCTGGTCATCCTCGGCAACAGGTTCACAAGAGACCTCGCATTCCAGCGGCTCGGATCTGGAAAGCCGCCTGACGAGGCATCTTTTAAGGCCCTCTTCGAGGAGGTGGGGAGGGCGACCGCCTCCGTCAGCCCCGACTTCACCATCCTCACCACCGACGGGAAAAAGCCAGACCCAAAGGCGGCCCTCCTCCGGGCTCTGAAAGAGGACTGCCGGGAGGGAGGATGGGAGCTCTGCGGTCTTCTGTGATCCTCGCCGGAGGCGCCGGAAGGAGGATAGGCTACCAGAAGGCATTCCTCGAATTTTTCGGCGTGACCATGATCGAGAGGACCGTCGAGGTCGTCGGCCAGGTGGCGGACGAGGTGGTGGTGGTGGCGAGGGATGACGATCAGGCCGAAAGGCTCAGAGATGTCGTCCCCGAGGCGAGGGTCGTCGCCGACCCCGTCCGGGGCTTCGGCCCCGTGGCGGGGCTCGCCGCAGGGATGGGGGCGGCCGGCAGCGAGCTCGCCCTGGCGGTAGGCTGCGACCTTCCCTTCCTGAACCCCAGGGTTATGGAGCTTCTATTCGACCTCGCTGAGGGGCACGACGCCGCGGTCCCGATCCGGGAGGGGGGGCTCATCGAGCCGCTCCACGCCGTCTATCGGACCGGCCCCATGGCCCGGGCCTGCAGCGAGGCTCTCGTCGCGGGAGAGCGGCGGATCCGGGCGCCCCTGGGAGGGCTTTTGGTCAGAAACGTCCCCGTGGAGCTCTTTCGCCCCCTGGACCCGGAGCTATTGAGCCTCTATAACCTCAACACCGAAGAGGACCTCGCCGAGGCCCTCCGGATCGAGGAGGTCAGATGTGGCGGCGGAGGACGAGGTAGACGACGTAGACGACCAGGGCGAAGATCACAACCCCTGCAAGAAAGCCTATGACGTTCCAGAGGAGGACGGCGACTATGAAGGCCAGGACGAGGAGGAGGGCGTTCTTTGCAAGGGAGCCGCTCCCCCCGGCCCGGCCCGGAGTATGATGGGTCATGGGTCAAAATCGGACATTTTAGATGATAACGGTTTCTCTCAAGAGCTCTCTACCGGCCCTCCACCTGCTCTCTGAACTTCTCAGTTGCAGCTCTAGGTATAGCTCTGGAGGAGGCGGTATACGAGGTAGACGACGACGGCGAAGAGGGCGACCCTCAAGATCATTCCGATGAAGTTCCAGAGGAGGGCGACGATCACCACCGCCAAGACGAGAAGTATAATATTCTGCTCGCGGCTGCGGATCCTGCCGGACCTGCCCGGCGTTCTGCATCTCATGGCGGTATGGTGGGCCCTGCCTTCTGATAACCCTTTCTCTTCCATATCCGCCAAAATCAAGATCGGGACTTTACGACGAGATAGACGACATAGGCGATGACGAATAGGAGCATGAACTTGGAGAGGAACCAGAACGCATCCCAGAAGATGATGGCGAAGAGGAGGGCGAGGAAGAGGAGGCCTGCCGTCTTCTCCCGGTTCATATCCGCCTCCCCTGGCGGCGGGGGAGCCTTCGATCCGCGCTTTCCCTTCTCCCCTCTCTCTTTCTTCCCTCCACTCTCTTCCCACTCTCCCCCCACTTTCTTCTCTGCCTTCTCTTTCATGATCGACCCCTCGCCCCTGGTCGGCAATAACCCTTCCGCCGGATAGACCCCGCCCCTCCGACGGCGCCCCGACCTCCTAAAAAGCCCCCTCGCCAGAAGGAACCAAAAGCGTTATACATCCCCACTCCTCTGGGGGGGTGGTGATATCCGTTGGAGAGGCTTGAGCTGGTGGTCAGGAATGCAGAGGAGGTCGTAACCCTCGACGAGCTGAAGGCGTTGATGGAGACGAAGGAGAGGCCGAGGGCTTACGTCGGGTACGAGCCGAGCGGGAAGGTACACATGGGCCACATGCTCACGGCAAACAAGCTCATCGACCTCCAGGCGGCGGGCTTTCAGGTCGTCGTCCTCCTGGCGGACCTTCACGCCTACCTCAACGAGAAGGGAACCCTCGAAGAGGTGAGGGCGACGGCAGACTACAACCGCGACTGCTTCATCGCCCTGGGCCTCGACCCCGAAGAGACGGAGTTCGTATACGGGACCGACTACCAGCTGGAGCCGGAGTACGTCAAGAACGTCCTGAAGATGGCGAGGAACACCACCCTCAACCGGGCCCGCCGGTCGATGGATGAGGTGGGCCGGAACATGGACAACCCCCACGTCTCCCAGATGATCTACCCCCTGATGCAGGCGGTGGACATCGCGGCCCTGAGAGTCGACCTCGCCGTCGGGGGGATCGACCAGAGGAAGATCCACATGCTGGCTAGAGAAGAGATGCCCAAGCTCGGCCTCCAGCCCCCCGTCTGCCTCCACACCCCCATAATATCCGGCCTCAACGGCGGGAAGATGTCCTCCTCGAAGGGAAACTACATCTCCATCGACGACTCCGCCGAGGACCTGGACAAGAAGATAATGTCCGCCTACTGCCCGGCAAAAGATATCGAAGGAAACCCCGTCACCGAGCTATTCAAGTATCACATCCTCCCCCGCCTGGGGGAGGTCACCATAAGAAGGCCCGAGAAGTTCGGCGGCGACGTCACATACACAAACTACGAGGCCCTGGAGATGGACTTCCTGGTCGGGAAGATGCACCCCCTCGACCTCAAGAAGAGCGCCGTGGAGCACTTGAACGCGATACTGGAGCCGGTGAGGGAGAAGATGGGGTGAGGAAGACTAGTTTGAGGGCACATATTTCTAAGCACCCTAAAATTAATTATATTTTTATTGTCTAAATAGATATAAAAGATAATTTTCGGAGTTACATTTTCCTGATTTCCTGTTTCCCTCTAATAGATACATATGCTCGGATAATTCTAGAGAGGTCTTAAGAAAAATGTCATCTATGCTAAATTCTGGATTGTTCATAATGGTATCAATTAATATATTCAATATTCGATCTACATAAGAATGAAGATTCTCTATCAACATGTTTATCATAATATCATGTAACGGGTATCTAACCATGCTATGAGATATTTCATTTCTTACTCTATATATTCTTTGAACATTCCAGGCAACGCGATTACTGTGTTCTTTTATCATGGTTTCAATCGACCTCGCAGAACTCAACTGCTGATTCAAGTAGTCTATCTTATATTTTACCTGACCTCCCCAGCGTTTAGGCACACATATGAAGAGCATCCAGGATTTCGCGCTGTTTTTTGGATATCTCAGTGGCCATCTTCTCTCCATTCGGCAAGACCATGATCTTAATTTTTTCCAGCTCAG
>NZ_JARFPL010000063.1:0-7261 GCF_029167205.1 Candidatus Methanocrinis alkalitolerans | reverse complement strand
TATGTAGAATCTCAGATGAAGAGGGAGAAATGATTATCAGCTACCGGTATCCTATATTTCCCAGTAGGGAAGTAGAGCAGAAGTTGGTCGAGGCTCTGGATACCTGTAGATGGCTCTACAACCGTCTACTGGAGGAGATGAACAAGGCAAGGGAAAGCGGTAAGACGCTCAGAACGTATGATACCCAAAACCTAATTCCTCTTCTGAAGACTGAGAATCCCAACCTCAACAATGTCTATTCGAAGGTCCTCCAGATGGTCAACTATACCCTCTGGTCCAACATCAAGGGCCTCTCTGCTCTGAAGAAGAATGGCAGAAAGGTGGGGCATCTTAGATTCAAGGGTAAAGGGTGGTACAATACCCTGAACTATAATCAGTCGGGGTTCAAGCTCGATCAGGACCATAGTATACTGAAGCTCTCCAAGATTGGAGAGATAAAGATCAAGCTCCATCGGAAGGTTGAAGGCAATATCAAGGCGGTCATCATCAAGCGTGCAGGCGATAGATGGTTTGCTTTGATTCAGGCAGAGCAAGAACCAAAGTGGTTATCTGAAACAGGTAACGCCGTAGGTCTGGATGTTGGCTTGACATCCTTTGTCGTGGATAGCGATGGAAATTCGGTGGATAATCCAAGGTTCGCAGAGAAGGCTGCTACAAAGGTCAAGAATATCCAGAAAAAGCTTTCTAGAGCTCAAAAAGGCTCCAATAACCGCCGAAAACTCGTGGATAAGCTGGACAAGGCCCATGAACGGATCAATAACCAGAGGTCCGATTTCCTCCATAAGCTCTCCAGGATGTACGTCAACAGATATGATATCATCTGTGCTGAGGATCTGGATGTCAAGGGCTTGAAGGAAAAGGGCAACAATAAAGGCATCCATAGAAACATCCACGACGCCTCCTGGTCAAGGTTCATGTTCATGCTTTCGTACAAGGCTCAAAGTGCTGGTCGAAAGCTGATAGTGGTAGACCCACGTAACACTTCACAGAGGTGTTCCTTCTGCGGTAGCATTGTGAGAAAGGAACTATCAGATAGAGTCCATGAGTGTCCCTATTGCGGTTTCTCATCCAACCGAGACTACAATGCAGCAGTAAACATTCTCTCCACAGGGATGGAACAGCCCGTAGCGCCCATAGAGTCAAAACCTCTACATCACGTTTCTGTGATGCAAGTCTTGGCGATGAAGTGGGAAGCCCTACCCTTTAGGGTAGGGTAGTTCACCCCTGAAAGCCTTATCCGGAACCATCCGACTTGGCAGAATTCGATGCCCCCCCCATCATCGGACCGCACCTCGCCTCGGTCCTCGAAAGAATCCGGAGCATCTCTTCATAAAGATGGTGGGGAAAAATGTCGCGAAGGCGTTCGCCGCGGGGGCGGGATCCATCCGATCCTCCGAGGATATCGGGACGCAGAGCCTCAACCCGATGAGAAAGATCCGCCGATTTGATGGCGCCTTTCAGGAGATCGTACCTCGGCTCAGAGCCTCATCATAGAATTTTTTATCGGCGCCTTGGACGTTGTGCCCCCTCCGAAAAATTCACATGATTTATGTATTAATTAAATATTAAGTATCTACGAATATTAATTATTCAGAATCGATATCAATCTAACGAATCCCCGTCTCAGAAATCTCAATTACTGACCATTTGTACGTACTCTCTCTTCCGATTAGAGCGCCTTAACCATCAAACTTACCAAAACCCCTTAAAATACCTTCTTAATATACATTACTAACTATTTATAACTTAGACAGTACCAATGGTATGTTTGAGGCTAAAACCTGAGTTCCAGGCGTGGTTCTCAGGCGGAGTCTGCCCTCGGATGAGGGCTTTGAGGAGAACCTAAAGGAGGCGAAAGAAGATGAAAATAGCGATGGTATTGCTGGCGGCGGTCGCCCTTATCGGATCTGCCGCGGCATGGGACTTCACGGACCAGGTTAGTTACCAGCGTGTGCTGACAGGATACGAGCAGGCAGGAAATCCACTCCCTGAGATGATCGGTGCCGAGTCTGGCACTTACTTCAAGTCGACGGATGTTAACGACGATCAATTGGCTGGTGCAGTCTTCAACAAGCTTTCAGGAACCAACCAGGGCTTCGACACTGCTGGCACCAACACCATGGGAGCTGAGCCGTGGAGCCAGACCCATACCCTGACTCAGAGTGGCGGTGCCTACGTTGTGTCCCGAGCGCTTGACACCAACGACGGGCCGGAGATCGAGGCAGGAATAAACACTTACCAGAACCTCCACTTCAGTGGCGCAAAGTTCCAGGGCGAGTACCCGAACTCCGGCGTCTTTGCGCAGTTCGAGAGTGAGGGCAATGCTGGAGTCGTTGGAGACTGGGTCGTAACCTCGTTTACCAACCTCGAGAGCGCCCCTGGCAGAGCCCAGCCCGGCATGATCGAGACCAGCGCTCCTGACACGTTCTTCACCAGTGCAGACATCGGCATGGCCAGCACAGCTGCTATGAAGGTTGATGAGGTCACTGGCGCGGTCTTCTCTGGAACCGTCACCTCCTTCGCCGGGTTTGACGGCGGCAGGGGCACCGGTGTGATCGAGGCCAACGCCGGTGGGTTCGAGAACCACGTGATGCTTCACAACAACGGCGTCTGGACTGAGGGATTCCAGGATGCAGCGCCCTGGGACAATGTACCAGGAGCTAACGCCTACTTCCCGTACTGGTAAGCGAGCTGAAACGAAACTAGACCAATCAGGTTGAGGTGATCTCATCACCTCGACCCCCCAATTTAATTCTTCTCTTTATTATGAGGTGCCTGAAGATGAGACCCGTACCCGTCGCCCCGATCGCAGTTCTGCTGGCTCTGCTCGCAGCCTGTGCTCAGTCGGCGTCCGCCGGGACGGACGCGAGCGCCTTCACCATATCCGAACTGAAGGTGGAGGGTACGGATCTCGCCGTCGTCAGGACCCTATCCGACAACCTCGTATCGACCCCCGACCTCTACTTCCAGGGGAAGGGGGAGGTGACGAGCACCATCAGGACCGACTCCCCCGCAGGCGGCGGCGACTTCGTCCAGTCGATGTTCTTTGCTGCCCAGCAGAGCGGCACCTTGAGCGGCATGGCCACCGAATCTCGGGCCTTTGAGTGGAAGGGGGTCACGGAGGTCAGGACGAACGTCTTTGGGACCGTCGTCACCGCCGTCTCCGATCCGAGGTTCAACCCGGAGGTCCAGAGGGACTGGGTCGAGAGCTCTTCCTCCGGGATGACGATCGCGAGCACCGGTGGAGCGGACTACGACCTCGCCCTGACGGGAGGGCACAATACCGTAACGAACACCATACCGGTCCGGTCGGGAACCTTGCCCGCCGGGTACGTCAAGGAGTACACCGGATCTTTTGAACTCCATCCTCTGGAGTTGGACGCTCCCGCCGACCTCTTCAGCGAGTCGATCAACTTCGGCTTCGTCGTCGACGATATGGGGCAGGTGAGCTACGGATACGACTTCTCTAGAGAGCTCGGGATAGGAGATATCAACTGCAAGTCGACGATGAAGCTCGTCCATCAGCCGGGCTGAGAAGGAGAGAGGAAGATGAGGTCCCCAGGAAAAGGCAAACTGCTCATCATGGCGCTGATGATGGCCTCCCTTCTCGGGAACGCTGGCGCAAATGTAGCTTTGGATATAAACGTCTACAACTCCCAGGACTCATTATCCACCAGCCTTGCCGGCGCGAGCTTCGACTTCGGCAGCGCCGCCATCCTCACCCCCACCTCTCTATTGTATAACGGCGGAGGAAGGTCGAATAACCCCATCAGCCATTACTCTTATGAGGCTGTCCTGAACGGGGACCCCCTGGGGACAGGGGCCCAGACCGACTCCGGAGGCTTCGGATGGAGCGCGTCCGTCGACTGCAACTTCAAAGGAGACGGCTCAAGGGATTTCAAGCTCGGATCCTTCAGCATGGTGAAAGACGGAACGATGGAGACGTACAACTACAATTCAGATCATAGAGTGGAGCAGACGATAACCGTAACAAACGCCGTTTATTTCCAGAAGGGGCAGATCAGGACCGAGACTATGACGTCCTCGGGAACCGGCGGGACGACCGAATCCATAAACGACGTAGATATTGAGACTGAACTCCCATCGCCAGATGAGACTGAGGCCGGGATTATCAAGGGGGTTCAATCGGAGATAACCGTCACCGGTTCCAAGTCGGCGTCCATAGAGCAGGACGTCGTGGGCGACAAAGACGTCCTGTGGATCGATCGCTTCGAATCGGACTCCACAGGCTACGAGCTGGGCCAGAAGATAAAGGGGGTAGCAAGAAGTCCTGACGGCAGCCTCGAGATGAAAGGCGAAGCAACAGACTTCCCAACCCAGACGCTGCCGCCGGGCGAAGTCGAAATAACCGGCAGGATCTACGACCACCGGATGGAAGAGATTTATAGAACATTTGAAGAAGAGATAAACGCGTTCAGAGAACTGTATCCTGACGCGAGCCCCGGACTCTGGTACTATCTCAATCAAAAAGCTTACTTGTCCCCGGTGGAAGAGGGTGAACCCTCAAATCCCGAGCTGATCCCCGGCGAGTACTTCGAGATGGCGATGCAGTTTGCTGTAAAGGGCGAGGAAGATAAAA
The DNA here is from genome assembly GCF_029167205.1 of Candidatus Methanocrinis alkalitolerans. Classification (NCBI taxonomy): domain Archaea; kingdom Methanobacteriati; phylum Methanobacteriota; class Methanomicrobia; order Methanotrichales; family Methanotrichaceae; genus Methanocrinis; species Candidatus Methanocrinis alkalitolerans. The sequence continues at coordinate 2,661 of NZ_JARFPL010000063.1, read as the reverse complement.
CTTAAGAGGATTTCGGGTAGTCTGCCAGAAATGAGCTGTTGTGGATCGAAACCATGACAAGATACTTCATTCACCAAGACGCCATTTATGAGAGCCGATCGGATTCAAACGAATTGTCCCGTGCCGCCCATTCGATCGGCGATGAAGAAATCAACTCAATTTGTGCATTATCGTATCTCGAAAAACCCTTAAATCCCGAATTCGGGGCCATCTCTATTTAAATAGTATCTGGAGGAAGTTGCCTGTACGGAGGTTAATCGAAATCCTCTTAAGTGCGGATAGAATATGACGGTGGGTGTTTTTAATGAGTAAGACCACGAGCAAGACTATAATTATAGCGCTATTATTCTGCTCTTCTCTCTGGCTCAGCTCCCAGGCTGCAGACGAGGGCGTGACATCCTTCAGCTACCAGAACGTGATAGATCAAAGGAGCGTCCAGCCCGAAGCCGCGACGCCGCCATCCCAATCGATGGCACAGCCGTTAGAGGGGGGCCAAACCATGCTGATCTCTGATAGCGGAAAGAACCTATCTGATATGGAGTTCACCCTCTACTCCGCCATAGCCGACTTCGGAGGAGCGGGCTTGGGCGTCGGAGAGGCGGTGAAGTTCACAGCTCCAACCCCCGATTGGATGCTCAAATCCCTTCTGATAGTCGGATGGAGCGGATTCAATCACACCAGCGGACGCCTCCCCCCAGACAGAAACTTCCTCATTGAGGTGAGGGATGATGAGGCCAATCTCCTCTACAAGTTTGCCGATACGCAGAACTTCTACTTCGGATCGGCGGACGGTCCCGTCGCCTATGGCATGGATGTGCCCTCTGTGCCAGTAACAAAAGACTTCTACGTCGTCTTTTACGATCGGGGCTCGATGTACCTGGGAGCAGAGCAGAGCAACGGAACCGGTAACTCCTACCTGGCCATCGACGGCCAGCTGATCCCTGCAGAGGTCAAGATTAGGGAGACGAACGAGACTGTAAAGGTCAATTGGCTTATCAGGGCGATAGGTGGGTGAACTGAATTCATCCACCTGTCTAACAACATCTCTGCTATATTCGACTCTCGTATTGGCCGATGGCTGATGTGTCCACCTATTTTGCGGTCACCTCAGCTAATTTATCAATTTAGACTTATTTTTAAAATCTGCACCAAAACCCATAAATAAACGATAGACTTTAAGGTAATGGGCAAAAGAAAATAGGGAGCTGAGCTGAATTTCACAAGTTTGGGATAGCCGATCGTCCAAGATGGGGATAAATCCAATCTGTGGCCGCAATAACAGCCTCTTCTATGGAGTGCCGCTGCATTAGACGACAGGGACCACCTGGCCCTCGCCATAAACGGGAGAGATTATGGTTAAAACAATCCCCCATATATTGTTGGCCGCCATAATCCTCGGCGCAATTTTGATCACCATCTCTGACGCCAAGATAGGCTATGATGTTACTGCCCGGGTGAATTCAACGAGCTGGAGCGTTAATCGTTCAACGCAAAATTTGAACTTCGAGATGAGCGGGTCAATCTCTGGAAACGGCTCCTTTTCCAAATTGACGCACATCCAAAATTTTGCAGGTATCGAATCACGTGAATTGTCCTCATCCTCGGCCGGACAATTAAATTACGATGAATTGATGCAACTTCAGAGCCTAGAAGGTCCCGTCTCAATTGTCGCAAAGCTGAAGAGCGGGACTAACGAGTCCATCAATGAGAGCGTCAACATCCGGGACCCTCAAAATGATTTCATCAATTTAGAAATCGATGAACGCTGGCCCACCCGGTTCTCAAATTATAAAAAGATATCTTACCTCGGCCCCGGAATCAGGACCCGCGAGAGCTACCAGAACAATCGGGACGTCGTATCGACGTCCATCGATTCATGGAAACTTTACAAAGAGAGCATCTACCAGGCTCACATCAACAGGTCGGTTACCTCGGTCGAGATCACGTCGGACGACTTGTCCGAAAATACATTTGCAAATAAGTCAAGCCGTTACGGTCTGAACCTGGTAACCATAGGGTCTTCCACCAACCTCGACGTCATCCGTTTGGACGAATCGGGGGCGCCCAAACTGCTCATCTCTCAAGACTACCTGGGAGAGCATCGGATGAACCTCAACGTCACCATGAACGACTGGGTTTCACCACCGGAGGGGGAGCCGAAACAATGGCTCGACTGCTGCGGCGCAGACGACTCTGAAGAGGCTACAAAGTGCCCCCTAACGCCATCTCTGGAGCGTTTCGTTTTCGACTCATAAAAGGGTCCGCCAGAGACGGAACGAGAAGGTCGATTCCAAAACGAGAGCAGAACCTGAGAGGAGATATATCCTTGCCGTCAGATGATCCCCTTCTCTATCAGGGCCGTCTTCACCTCGGCGAGATCGGTCTCGATCCTCGCAAACCTCAAGTCGATGTGGTCCTTCATATCCGTCGGCAGCCCCTGGATCTCCCCCGTCGTCTCATCCTGCTTGTCCAGCATCTGGTCCTGCATCCGGTTCTTTTTGTCGATCATTGGTAATCCCTCTATCGATACCGCTTCATAGGTCATCGGTTAAGGATCGGTTTAAATAGTCTCGCAGATTTTTGATCCCACTTCCGTTATACAAAATATAGCATAACCTTATTAATAACCTATTGGAACTATAGACCACTGATATATAATTC
>NZ_JARFPL010000062.1:0-7329 GCF_029167205.1 Candidatus Methanocrinis alkalitolerans | reverse complement strand
ACCCAATCGGCCAGCGTCTCGATCCGTTTGGGCTTCGTTTTAGCCTCAAGCTCGGACAGCCTTCTCTCAATAGCGGCCCGGCCTGTCACGTCTAGCCTCCTTATTTTTTGCTACGTCTTCTTCGAGTACAGCAAGCCTCTTTTCTACGTCGGAAAGTTTTTCTAGCTCCCAGCCCTTTAGCCATGTCATTAGAAGCTGGTTGATCTTTCCAGCATGTTCTATCTGACTTTGTTCTCGGAAAATGTCGGAGATCACCCGCTGGGTGATCCGCCTCACGTCTGCGGGCGTTTTGAGGGTCACGCCTCGCGTTTTGAAATTATTATTCTTGGTCATATATCAACACCACGTAATGAAATTGAACACCAGCCCCCGGGGGGGGTCAGTCATCCTCGTCGGGGTTATCGCCTGGAAGAGGCCAGGGCCTCGGTGGTCGCCGGGGGATCAAGAGTAACGCCACCAGCAGCAGATTCAGCGCCGAGAGGATGGCCGACCCGATCAAGAGGAAGAGAAGAAGGTCGCCCTTCATCGCAGCCCCTCCTCGTCGTCGTAGAGCCTGGCGATCTCGTCGGCGAGGCTCGCCAGGTCCTCCCTGATGGACTCCACCCTTTCCCAAAGCCGTTCTAAATCCGCCTTCGACATGCTCACCGCCGCCAATTGTACCCCGTGTTTCGCTCGCCGCTCGCATCGCTCGATAAATCGCCCCGACGGTCCCGTCGGCCAATGGACTTATCATGATAACAACTCCAGCAACAGGCGCCCCACCCACACACCCATAGACCGCCGCGGCCCAAAGGACGGCCACACCTCGCACAACGCCGGCCCCCCGGGACGACGGGGAGATCTACCTCGTCGCCCTCATCGCCGCCACGGGGAGGGAGGGACCCATCAGCAAAATTGAAGAGATCGGCCTGTCTCACAGGACCACCCCCGCGACCCTCAGCAGTCCCATCGCTATATCGGCCCGGTCCCGGTCCCATCCCTGGTTATCCATAAGGACCTTGATCGAAAGCCCGCCGGTCTGCCTCTGAAGGTCTCGATAATAGGCATGGGTCAGTCCGAAGACCCGGCCCTCCTCGATATCGTCCTTTTTTGGCGCCGAACGTTCGGCGGGGAGATAGCGCCGGAGGCCGTCCTTGATGTAATAGTCACATCCGAGACTATCCAGCAACGCCACGGCCTCGGCGGTGAACTTATGCCAGTCGATTTCATCCGCCCGCTTATCGTGGTTCCATCTACCGACCTTGAAATGGTCTACGAACTTGTGAGATCGCCGGATAAGCTCCAGGGTCTCCTCAGGCTCGATCACCGGCTCCAAGCTCGCCCAGGTCTCGATACCTCTCTTGTGGGCCTCCTCCAAGGCTCTCAGCCTGTCGTCGGGCAACGCCGCCCCAGGTTCCCAGGTCTTCGACTTTTCCGGGTCGATGAAGGTCAGAGTACACGCGAAGAGATCCCCCGGCCGATAGAGGTCGAAGTCCCGCGCCGCCTTCGTCCCGCCTTTCGTCAGGACTTGGAAGTTGACCTTTGACTTGTGGAATAGCTCCAGGACCGCCCGCGTGTCGTCCTCGCCCCTCGTCAGGTCGCAGGGATCGCCGACGAAAGACAGATGAACCGGCCCCTTCTCCCCCGCCGCGTCCATATCCTGAAGATCGGCCCCGATAGCATCCAGGGAGGATTTATTAACCCGGTCCGATGGGTTCCCGTTGAACAGGTCCTTATTATAGCAATAGACGCACCCATGCCCACAGCCCCGGTAAAGATTCAACGCGTATTTTGCGTATTCGGCCGCCGCGCCTTTGGGGCGATAAATCGCCCTCAGCTTCAGCCTCTCCCCCTCGTCGCCCTTCGGCTCTGGAGGTTTCCGTACCTTTCCGGGGGTTTCCGGTGAGGTTTCCGTAGTGGGAACCGCTAACGGGCTCGGGCTTTCCGGGGTTTCCGTAGTTTTTCCGGGAATTGTATTAGGAGAAATATCTTTTCTATCCTTCCCCACATCCCCCCGTAGGGGTGGTATACTATCCTCCCCCTCCCTTGTTTTTTCTACGGAAACCCCGGAAACCTCTTTATTGTTATCGGTATCATCTACGGAAACCACTACGGAAACCCTACGGAAAGCCCCGGAAACCTCGCCCCCGTTATCGGTTTCCAGTTTTATCAGGGATTTGTAGCCCTGTAACCTGAAACTCGGAGCAAGGTAGTAGATGAATTGAGTAACCGTCTTTCGTTTTGATTCCCGTGTTTCAGGGTCATAGTCATAGACCCACGAATCAGACTCTTGCTCCCTGGTTATAGGGGCTTTACTCATCAAACCGTGGCGTTTTTGTTCCCCTTTGCCCCTGCCTTTAAGGATCTCATCGATCCGGGAATTCTGGAGACCCGTTTTGCGGCATAGATCGGACATCGATGCCTTGAAACCGAGATCTATCAGCGCCTCTAGGACCCTCAGCTCTGCATCTGTAAACTTGATATCTGAATGGCCCTCTGTCGCGTCGAAGATCGCCTTCGCATCGAAAAAGTCCTTCTCAGTCGCCAGGACTCGGCCCCGGTCGTCCTTCTCTCGGACCCGATACCTGTAAACGGCCAATGACTTTGTGAGGTCGCTAATCACGTTGTAGCTTCGCACATCAAGCCCCGGACTCGTTATCAGCCTCTCGGCGAAGGGTATAACGACATCGAATAGATGTGAGTCCAGGTCCTCGAAGATCGCCCTACATACCGCCGTCTTTCGCTCCTCATCGGCCGGATCGAAGAGTAACCCCGCGTCTTTCCGCTTTCGAAAATCTATCACGGCTTGTTTATGTTCCGGCGAGGAGTCGGCATCTATCGACCATATCCGGCTCCTAAGTTGCTCGTCCTGTTGGCGGTCAACGCACGTCGTATAAAATGCCATTCTCGGCTTAGTTGTAAACTTCTTTACAACTTTACCGTCCTTCGAATCTACAACAGATCGATGGGTGGCGCCGGTTTGAAACCCTGTTGTGCATCGCTTTTGGACCGCTCCGAAGGTTTCAGTATACGTTATGTCGTCGATGGAGACCGCCGCCCCCGCTGGCATGTTCTCAGCATCATAGTATAGGGTCATATTCGACATGGACCCCATCATAACCAGCCTTGGGGGGAGGAGGTCAACCGCCACCTCCACGCTGTGAGATTTTCCGGCCTCTCTCGGCCCGTTGATTTGGATATGAATCCCCGAAGTACTAACGCACCTTTGAGCCCCGAAGCCGCCGAGAAGAGCTTTACCTACCTTCGCATCCCCTAGGTGGCGGGATTGCCAAACGTCGTATAGGTGCTCAAAAGCCAGCCCCGCCGAGAGGATCTTATCTGCCTCTTTTATCACGTCGGGATCTGTCGCCGGCCCCCCGCCCCCCTCCTCCTCGGCTCTGGCCTTCTCATCAGCCTGTCGCCGCTCCTCCAGCCTTCGCACGTCGCCCCGGATCTGGTCCCATAGATCTGGGTCGATCCCCATCTTTTCGGGGAGCTTCTCCCATTTTCGGTTATCAAACCAGATCGGCTTATCGGAGATCTGAGCGGGCTTGAACGTCCCGCCGCTCACTTCGACGAACCAATTTTCCTTCTTACACGATACCCGGAGCCTCTCTCCGCCAGGGAGATCGGCGACATACGCGCCCCTCTCCACCCTGACATCGCCGGCGGATCGTTCCCCCCGGCCCCGGTCCTTCTCGGACGATCTCGCCGCGCTTATCGCTTTCCAGATGGTCCCTTCCTTGTACGTGTCGTCCCGTTCCCGCCACTTCGTTTGTGGAGAGGAGTCCATCAGCCTCCATATCTCATCGAAGTTGAACCCCTCCTCCCACAGCCGCGCGCAGAGATGGAATTCATGATCCGATCTATTCCCCACCGCCGCCGGCGAGTAGAACCGATCTTTAAATTTTGGATCTGCTTCAAGCAAGGCTTGGAACCTCTCGGCCAGATCCTCGCCGACCTCGCCCCCCTCGTCGTGGGGGGTGGACTCCTTCTTCCCCTCCGGCCAGATCCGACGGTGGAGTTCATCCAGGGCCTCGTCGAAGTCCAAAAGATCGAAAGCCGATCCATCCAGCCTGTGACCTGTGCAGGTCAGATACCGGCCGGAGTTGTAAACTTCGATATTGCCTCTTTTCCGCCCCTCTCTCCTCAGCTTTCCTAACCCAAAGACCCGGACGCCGGTCCCGCTCGGCGAGACCTCGGCATATCCGCCCAGCTCGTCGATGATCGCCAAAGCCCAGGGCTCGATTTTCCCGTCCTGGACGCAATGATCCAAGTCCACCCCGGCCAGTTTGGGCATAGCGTTGAGGGAGATACCTATACCGTCAAAGTCGCCCCCCTGGTAGGCCTGGAGGGCCGTCGAGAAGTCGGTCCAGTTCTTCGGGGCGCCCTCGTCGATCTTCACGCCGTCCACGTTGACCGGCGGCTTGGTCCATTTTCCGTTTCGGATCTCATATCTCCACAGAAGCCAGCCGGGAACCGACTTCAAAGCCTGTGGGATATGTCGCGGCCGGACCTCCAGGGCCTCCGGTCTCGGAGGAGTCACCATGTAAACGCCGCCTCCCTGAAGATCCCCTCAAGCTCCGACCGGACCGGCTCAAAGGCAATCGGATGCTCAACCACCCACTCGCCCCACTGTCGGACCCCGCGCCGTTGGAACCATACTCCGTGTTTGTGGAGCCAGTCGGTTACGTCGTCGATGGGAACGTCGGCGAATAATGCGATCCGATAGGACCACAACCGACACCCCCGGCGGTGGATTGACTTGATAGTCCTAATCATTTTAAGGTCCATCTCGTCCATCGGTCACTACCACCCCTGCGCAGCTATCCTCTTCGCTTCAAGCTGATCCTGCATCTCGATATCCGACTGATTGAATATCTCGGGATACTCGTCCCGGAACGGTGGAACGTAAGACGGTTCCGCGTCATCATCGCACGTCACCCACGCTGTAAAATCGGATAGCCGAGCCGCGCACAGCCCCCGCAGCGAACGTTCCCGCCCCCACCCCATTATAAAGGAGATACGGTCAAGCGTAACCGCCTTTTTATACGCCGTCGCCGTCCCGCACGACGACTCTGCCAGGGGGTCACCGCAAAACTCGAAAATCTCCACCCAGAAGTTGAACGGCTCCGGGTGGGGGTGGAGGCTGATCATATAGGAGAAGTCGCCCTCCCCATCTGGTGTCGCCCCCATCAACCTTTTGCCGCTTCGCAGATCCGCTGGAGAGATCCCGCAATCTGCCAAATGGTCTATGGTTTCATCGAGGTCCCGGGCAACAGGAAGAAGCCATTTAGCAATCTCGTGGGTCCCGTCCCAGTCATTGAACAGAGGCAGACCCGCACCCGCGCTGAAGTAGTCCAAGACCTTCGCGGATATCGGGGACCTGGAAACGTTTCCACCTTCTGCCTCCCCGCGGTATTTGTTAACCATTGCATGGGAGACGCCCGCGAGCTTCGCCAGTTCTCGATTTGATAGCTTCGCCCATTCAGGATCAGATAGCAGAGACAGAACCGCCCGCCGTTTATCATCTATCGATCTTCGCAAACCATGCTTAGCGTTAGCAGAGATCGAGAAAAGGAGAGCATCCCGACGAGATCCGATCTTAAGATCTACGTCGATCTCTTCAAGCCCTGCTTTTTGGGCCGCAAAATACCGATGCCAGCCGTCAGCAAGCCACTTCTTCGCGCCGTCGTCGAATACGATGATAGGCGGGAACGTCTCGCTCGAATTCATTTCTTCGGCGTACTCGTCTATCGTGGCCTGATCAATCGTTGTCCTGGGTTGAAGCTCTGGGTCCAGGGTGATCGATGACAAAGAAAGTTTAGCCATCACCACCACCCGCAAGCTCGGCTACAGTCTCGGTGCATCGGTCCCTCGTCAGTATCCACCATCGTATCACAGTAGCGAAAACCGTTTCCGCAGTATGAACAAATTTCAGGCCTCCCGCAGCTGTCGTCCGTCTCGTGGTCGCAGGATTCGCATCGGTCGATCATCATTCTGACCTCCGAAAAGTCCGAACCCGATAGGGCCTGCCAGTGTCATCCACCCGGATGGTCGCGATTCGTTGCCCGAGGAGAGGTTCTAGCATCTCCGCCATTTCTGGGGGCAGGATGACCTTCATCGCCCCGATCGTCGCGACGACGGCGCCACCTTCGTGATCGATGGCATGGATGGTGCCGACGACTTCCTCCCACGGGGCCAAAATGATCGGTGGCTTTTCGCGCAAATCTGTCAATCTGACCCTGGGGGCCGCAATGTTTTTAATCTCATAAGTTGAATTCAATTCTGGATACCTCCCAAGGTGTCCGATTGTCTTCGCCGCGCTGGGTTCCCGGCCCCGCGGCCGCTTTTCCTATTTCACTCATAAAACTTTCTCCACTTTTACGCCGTCCTCTTTCCATCCTCGATACATGTACTCTCTCATGATTTCCGCTATCGTCTGCTGCCTCTCCTCTGACAGACGGCCAAGAGTAGCCCTCTCCTCTTCCTTTAAAAGTATACTAATGTTATCCGTATACCTTTTGAGCCTAGGTCTTGCCATGATTAGATCTAGGCGAGAGAGTATTTTAATCTTTCCCATGTTATACTTCTTGTAAAATCCTTTATATACTATTACAACAAGTATCTATTGGCGGTGGTCATTACGGATAAGGTAGAAGAATATATTAATTTCACATTCAAAAACCCGATTGATCGCGAGATCATAACCCATCTTTACCGAGGATATTTTACGCTCTCCCCCAGAACCCGGACGGCCTCGGCGATCTTCAGCCAGATATCCCCGTGCAAACGCTCCACCTTCGATAAACGACTGGAAGTACTCAGAAGCCCACGGATGAACGCCATAACGAGAAGAACCGCCGAACCTTCGGAGCTGGACCCATCAAGATGGGATAAGATCATTCGAGGAGAGCCCGTCCCCCCGGCCCCTCGCCACCGGCTCCCTTTCCTCTACTTCATCCACCACGATTTGACGGAGAGGTTAAAAGATGTTGAAGGCTTCGCTGCCATGGTAAACTGGGCCAGGGATGCCAGAAAGAGAGGCGTTCTGGAACCAGACGATCAGTACTTCAACGACGCCGCTATAATCGAAAGGTTCCTGGACAGGGAGGAGAGAGGGATCTTCGTCCCCGGCCCTCTCGTCCCGCCGAAGAAGTGACCGCCCCATCTCCACCGCCGCCGGAAGGGTGGAGAGCCCGGACCCTTTCACCCCGGTTTAATTCTATGATATTATCCAGGTTTGGATGTGAGATATCATAGAACCACCGGGGAGAACCTGGTGGTCGTAGGAAAAGGTCGAAATATCCACCAAAACGGCCCCACCAGCACGACCACCGGGTTCTCCGG
>NZ_JARFPL010000061.1:0-7896 GCF_029167205.1 Candidatus Methanocrinis alkalitolerans | reverse complement strand
TGAATTATATATCAGTGGTCTATAGTTCCAATAGGTTATTAATAAGGTTATGCTATATTTTGTATAACGGAAGTGGGATCAAAAATCTGCGAGACTATTTAAACCGATCCTTAACCGATGACCTATGAGATCTGTTCAAGATCTCGTCTCGAAGCTCGTCCATCTTTTCCGCATTACCGCCAAAACCATTACCTGCATCGGCATAACTCCCTGCTTCATACTTGAGAATGACGTCTGGATTTTGAGTTATCACAGCTTCTGGGTCAACCTCAAAGAAGCTACCAGGATGATTGCTGAATATATTATTGCCACCTGCGGTGACGACGCTTTCGTGCAATCCAAAGGACCCTTCTCCATAAGTGTTGTAATTCAAGGGGTAGTACTCCTCAAAGTAGACTTTTGTTCGATCATCCTCTGGAATGTCCTTTAACCGGCCTTTTATCTCCTCCATCCAACTGTTGTAGAATTCTATGAACTCTTCCGCTTCAGCTTCTTTGTCTAGAATGTATCCTAGTTGCCTCAATTCTCCTACGTACCTTTCGATTCCTACGAAATCAGCTCCAATAACGGTAATTCCTGGATCAGTTTTATTCAACGTCTCTCGAATGTTTTCGACTCTGGTTTGATGAACTGGGACATTTGCAAATACGAATACAACATCCGGATCTAGACGTAGTATCTCCTCGTAGTCGGGATCATTTACGTAGCCGATATTTGAAGACCCTTCGATCTTGTAGAAATCGGTTTTTTCAACTATTTGTCTGTTGACGCCGACTATTTTCTCTGATGCACCAATAGTCTGGATCGCTTCAGTGGTTCCATAGTGAAAGCAAATTATCCTATCGACCGGTTTTTTAACCGTGACAATTCTGTCGGCGCTGTCGACTATCGTGATCTCGCTCTCTTCTCCGTTTATAATCTGCTTGATCTGGGTAATATCTTTCTCGGTGACTTCGCCATCGTAATTCGCGTCGGAGAACTCTGTCTTTTCGTTCGTCCCTTTTATCACGCCCTCTACATATGCTATATCATCCTCGTCGATCGTCTCGTCCATATTCGCGTTTCCGTATACCTTGAGCACGTCATCTGAGGCATTCACGGGTGTAGTCACCAACAAGGTGAATAATGCCAGTCGTGCCAATAACCATGTCTTGTTATCCATTTCATCATCTCCGCAAGTTATGTAAAATCTAGATAAATATATAAAACATAATTATTTATTTTTTATGGTTACTAGATCTTACTTAAATGCTTATAATTCGTTTTATGTTATAAGTTTTGTGGTATTTATATCATAAATATCCCTTTTAATTTGATATTATATTATTTATTCATACCTGTTAGCAAAGGTTTATATATGTATCTTATTAACAATCCACGACACCACAACTATGGAGGATGCTTAATTTGGTCAGAAAACGATCGGATACGAGGTCAAAGATCTCTTATCGCGCGGTTTTGATGGCATTGATCAGCGTCGTCTTCTTCTCTTCCTTCATCGCATTAGCAGAAGAAACGATTACCATCGTCGATTCAGCGGGCAGAACTGTAGAATTACCCTACCCTGTGAAGAGCGTCGTGGCCCTGAACGGGAACGTACCAGAAGAGATGATCGCCCTCGGCGCCGGGGATAAAATCGTGGGCATACATCTCGGAACAAAGACCAACGTCGACCGGGGTTTACTTCCTGGGCTGGAGGATGTGGCCGTCATAGGAGATGAGGCCGACCCTAACTACGAAAAGATCGCAGAACTCGGCCCAGACGTGGTGATACAGTACGCCTCCTGGCCACCGACGCCGGAAGAGCTTCAGGCGAAATTGGACCCCTTCGGAATACCTGTCGTTGCCTTGGACCTCTACAGGATGGAGGTCTACAACGATGAGGTGGAACTTCTTGGCAGGATCCTGGGGCATGAAAAGGAAGCAACGGATTATATAGCCTTCATTCAAGATCAGTACGATCTCATCGACGAGAGGCTTGAGTCAATCCCCGAAGAGGATCGAAAGGTGGTATATTTCGAGGGTGCTCGCCTTTACCAAACCTACGGAGGCGCTGGTTTTGGAGCCGGCATACCTGGGATGATTATGGCAGGCGGTGGTAAGGATCTCTATCCGGACATCAAATCTGATGTCTTCGATACCAATCCAGAGGACGTAGCAGAGAGGAATCCCGACGTAATCTTCAAGGGGATCTCAGAGCCCAAAGGCTACTTCATGGAGGACGAAACCGTTCTCAAGAACCTGAGGGAGGAAGTGATGAGCAGGCCAATGTGGTCTGATACCACTGCAGTGAAGAACGGCGAAGTCTATGCTATAAGCTTCGACGCCACGGCAGGTCTCAGAAAGAAGTTTGGGCCCCTCTTCATAGCCAAGGCCCTCTATCCTGAGACCTTCTCCGACTTGGACCCAGAGTCTTTCCTCATGACGTATCTGGAAGACTATCTGGGACTGGAGCCCCAGGGCTTTTACATATACCCACCCCTATGAATGGTCCCATAATATTTTTTTAACCATGAGGAGTTGAATCAGATGGCAGATCTGGATTACATACTTGCGGACTGGGACAAGGCGGAAGGGGTAGCTACATCCGAGGGATTTATAAAGCCGCTCATAGCCACCAAGAACGTATCAGTAACGGCTTTGGAGATTGCGCCAGGGGACGAAGTGCTCCCCCACAGTCACAGTGGTCTTCCTTATTTTGAGGTGGTTCTATACGTCGTCGAGGGGGATCTGGAGATCATCTTCCGGGACAAACGCGTTCCAGTTAAAACGGGCATGACAATAATGGCCGATCCGAACGAGCACGGCTGGTTGAACAGAACTGAAGAGACGGTAAAGGTTCTAATGATCCACTCTCCACCTCCTTCATGGCAATCTCCCGAGGAATTCCTCGAAAAGGTTCGCAAGTACCAAGATCGAAAATGATCGGATATCTGAGCTGATGATCATCGGGTCTAGGGATAAGAATAAAATTTGAGGAGGGAGGATCGGTGAATACCACAGACAACACAAGACAGCTATACATGAAATACATCGCCAGGAAGATGCTTTTCATAGTCGTCTCTCTCGCGATCCTCTTTTTTCTCGTCTTGCTGTCCGTCTCGATAGGCACATCTATCGAGAGCTTAAAGGACCTGCAAAGCCTGAAAGACGTTCTCACCGCAATAGTCGGCCGTTTCTTCCCCCAGGTGGAGACGAATCCCTTCATGGAGAAGGTGATCTGGAATTACAGACTGCCTCGAGCCTTGTTTGGGGTGGTGGCTGGGGCTGGCCTGGCTATATCAGGCGCGGTTATGCAGGGGGTGACTCGCAACCCCCTGGTCAGCCCCTTCACAATAGGCATATCTTCGGCTGCAGCCTTCGGAGCGTCTATCGCCATTATTTTGGGAGCAGGATTTGTCGGGATCGGCACCTACCTCATAATGATGAACGCCTTCGTCTTTGCCCTAGTTTGCGCTGTCATAGTCTTCGGCCTCGCCAAATTAAGGGGTGCATCTCCTGAGACTGTAGTCCTGGCGGGAATCGCCCTAACATACTTTTTTGGGTCCGCCACCGCTCTTCTTCACTATTTCGCTTCGCAGGAACAGCTTAGCGCCATGGTTAGGTGGACATTTGGCACCCTCTCCGGGGCCACTTGGGGAGGGATCAGTATTATAACGGCCGTGCTTGTTATAACCATACCCATGATGATGAAGTACTCATGGGATCTGAACGCTACCTTCTCTGGAGGGGACGAGACCGCCAAAAGCCTGGGAATCAACGTATCCAGGGTCAGAACCGTCTCTCTGATCCTCTCCGCCTTCGTTACGGCCACCATAATCAGCTTCACTGGAATTATCGGTTTTGTGGGCCTGGTGGCGCCCCACATATCCCGATTTCTGATCGGAGGGGACCACAGGTTTCTGATCCCTGCTTCGGGTATAATGGGATCAATACTTGTTGTGGGTGGGGACATAGTCGGCAGGATCGTAAGCCCGCCGATAATGTTTCCCATCGGTATAGTGGTATCTTTCGTAGGGGTCCCGATGTTCCTATACCTGATGATGACGAAAAGAAAGAGATATTGGGAATGACTTCTTGCCTTTAGAGTTGCGAGCCACTATATTGATGTAAACCGCCGTAATGGCGGTAGAGGTCCAGGATAAAGCCTGCGCGGCTCGGGCTCTCCTCCTCGCAGACCTCCAGGACGACGTCACCGTCGAGGGCCTCTGGCCGGGGGACGATCGCCGCCTCCACGATGAAGGAATACTCCTCCTCGAAGCCGGGAGAGCCGGAGAGGTCCACCGCCTCAAAGACGATCTCAAGCCCCGCCGTCGATCCGTCCTCCAGCTGGCACCGCCAGCTGTCGTCCTCGGCGTAGAGGGTCTTGCCGTCGAGCTGTAGGACTTCGACGGAACCGTCGGCAATCAACGTCATCTGAGAATTTCCACGTCCGCCAGCCTCTTGACGGAGATCTCCCGGAGCCCCCGGTACCTCGGATATCTCGCCGACCGCCCGGATCCTGTCGCCCTTCGCCACCTTCCCGGCCACCTCCTCTGCGCCGCCCTCTGGCTGACGAATATCGGCATCGTGGAGGACTGGAGCCTCAGGATGAGGTGGCCGTCGGTGGTGAGCTGGATGGATTTCACCGTCCCCTCGGCGACTACGGTGATGGGCATCTCTGCAGTATCGGCCTCGAAATCCCCCAGCGCCCAGGAGGCCGCAGCCAGAGATCCGAGGGCCATGAAGAGGAGCACCACCTTCTCCTCCCTCTGCATCGCCACAGTCTTCCGCCATTCTAAGGATTGCGCCACGACGACCGAAAAAGATAGGATGAGCGGCCGAGGCAGAGGACCCCCACGGTCATGGTGTAGAAAATGTGGGATGCGGAGTTAAGGGCGTTTCTGGCGGGGGCCGGTCAGGGTCCCCAGCGGCCCACGTCGACGATGGCGCGGGCGTTCTCTTCCAGGGCTTCTTCGCCACCGAGGGCGAGGATGACTGGTGTGAGGGCGGGGAGGTCGGAGAGGAAATCTTTGCGGGTTTACTCGGCTAGAGCAGAAAGGATCTCTCGCCAGAGGGCATGAATCTCGGACGGGGCAGGTTCTGATAATCGTGCATTGGTCATCGATTAAGAGAAAAATCGCGAGGTAGCAACATTCCGAATAGCAAGTCCTTCGAGTCTTGGTCGCGTACCCAGATTACTGAATAGCGCTAACGGGTGACGTAATGGCTGTTTGGCGGAAAATACGTCCCTTGAATTCGATTCGAGTGGCGATTTTCAGTAGATCGAGTACGCGACCTAAAATTGAAACTTTAATCAATTGACCTTCTGGTGAAATGACTTTAAAGTGCAGACCTCTGAATTTAGGTGCAGAGAGGTTTAGGTGCAAAGCCTATGGAGAGGAAATATTTATATATAGGATAACCAGTTGATACTAACATCAAGTTAGTAACTGTAGATGTTCGAATCTCTTGAGCTGGTCAGGATCAGATAACTAGGATAGGTTGAAATAAAAAGATATTGATATTGTATGGTGATTGATATGGCAGAGGAGTATACGCTCAAAGTTGGTGAAGCCCGTCCTTCCGATGTGGGAAGGGGGATCGCGAGAGTTGACCAGGCCGTCATATATAACGCCGGATGGCAGGCGGGGGACGTCCTTTCCATCACAGGCAAAAAGAAGACGGCAGCCCTTCTCCTCCCCGGCTATCCGGAGGATACCGGGACGGGGATCGTTCGCATCGACGGAAACATCAGGCGGAACGCCGGCGTCAGCATAGACGATAGGGTCCCGGTTAAGATCATCAAGTCCGCTGCCGCTGGCAAAATCGTCTTTGCGCCGACGGTCCCCCTCAGGATCACCGGGGGCGAGGAGTATCTGCGCAGATACCTGGACGGGAGGGTCCTATCCAGGGGAGATGTAATCGAGATCTCCGTCATGGGCAGGAAGATCGAGCTTGTAGCGACGAAGATTTCGCCTGTTGCAGAGGCGGTCATCATAGGCGACAGGACCGGGATCGAGATCAGCGAAAAGCCCGCAAAAGAGGAGAGGGCGATCCCGAGGATCACCTACGAGGACATAGGAGGGCTCGGCCCCGAGATCAAGAAGATCAGGGAGATGATCGAGCTTCCCATGAAGCACCCCGAGCTCTTTGAGAGGCTGGGGGTCGAGGCGCCCAAGGGGGTCCTCCTCCACGGTCCCCCAGGGACGGGAAAGACCCTCCTGGCGAAGGCCCTCGCCTCGGAGACGAACTCTCACTTCCAGACCCTCAGCGGTCCCGAGATCATGTCCAAGTACTATGGCGAGTCGGAGGAGAGACTCCGGGAGATCTTCAAGGAGGCGGAAGAGGAGGCCCCCTCCATCATATTCATCGACGAGATCGACTCCATCGCCCCCAAGAGGGAGGAGGTGACCGGAGAGGTGGAGCGGCGGATCGTCGCCCAGCTCCTGGCGGTGATGGACGGCCTCGAGTCCCGGGGAAAAGTGGTGGTGATAGGAGCCACCAACAGGCCCGACGCCCTCGACCCCGCTTTGAGGCGGCCGGGGAGGTTCGACCGGGAGATCGAGATCGGTGTGCCCAACCGGGAGTCGAGGCTCGAGGTCCTACAGATCCACGCCCGGGGGATGCCCCTCGCCGAGGACGTCGACCTGGAGAAGCTCGCCGACATCACCCACGGATTCGTCGGAGCCGATATCGCGGCCCTCGCCCGAGAGGCGGGGATGGGGGCTCTGCGGCGGATCGTACCGGAGTTGGATCTGGACGTGGAGAGCATACCTGCCGAGATCCTCAACAAGATCCAGGTCGTAAACGAGGACTTCGTCGACGCCCTCCGGGAGCTTTCACCTAGCGCCATGCGGGAGGTGCTGGTGGAGTCGCCGAAC
Source organism: Candidatus Methanocrinis alkalitolerans (assembly GCF_029167205.1). Taxonomy (NCBI): domain Archaea; kingdom Methanobacteriati; phylum Methanobacteriota; class Methanomicrobia; order Methanotrichales; family Methanotrichaceae; genus Methanocrinis; species Candidatus Methanocrinis alkalitolerans. The sequence goes on along the minus strand of NZ_JARFPL010000061.1, from coordinate 1,033 downwards.
GTCCACTGGGATGATATCGGGGGCCTCACGAACGTCAAGCAGGAGCTGATGGAGGCGGTGGAGTGGCCCCTCGCCTACCCCAAGCTCTTCAGCCACATGGCCGCGACGCCGCCGAAGGGAATCATGCTCTACGGCCCCCCGGGGACGGGTAAGACCCTGATGGCCAAGGCCGTCGCCACCGAGAGCCAGGCGAACTTCATCTCGGTGAAGGGGCCCGAGTTCCTCTCCAAGTGGGTCGGAGAGTCGGAGAAGGCGGTGAGGGAGACCTTCAGGAAGGCGAGACAGGCTGCCCCCACCGTCCTATTCTTCGACGAGATGGACTCGATAGCTCCGGCCAGGGGAGGCGGGACCAGCGACTCTCACGTCACCGAGAGGGTGATAAGCCAGATCCTCTCGGAGATGGACGGGCTGGAGTCCCTCCACAACGTCGTCGTCATCGCCGCCACCAACCGGCCGGACATCATCGACCCGGCGCTCCTGCGGCCCGGGAGGTTCGACCGGATGGTGGAGATAGGGATGCCGGACCAGGAGGCGAGGCTTGAGATCCTCAAGATCCACACCAAGAAGAGGCCGCTCGCCGAGGATGTGGACCTGGGAGCGATATCCAAGAGGACCGACGGCCACTCCGGCGCCGACCTCGCAAACGTCACCAACGAGGCGGTGATGCTGGCTATCCGAGAGTACGTCCTCGCCGGAAAGCCCCAGGAGGACGAGGAGATCGCCAAGTACAGGATCGAGAACAAGCACTTCGAGGAGGCGCTCAAGAAGGTGCTGCCCAGCAGGAAGGAGAAGGATGTCTACAGCAAGTTCGCGGAGATCACCTGAGGCGCAAGCCGGGGCAGGCCGTCAAACCGGCCTCCACCTCCTTTTCCTTCCAGCCGTTTCTCCTCGTTTCTCGTTCAGCATTTTCCCATGTAAAACCCTATTAAATCGACAACAGGGGCTGTTATCCTCCAGCCCCTGGTGCTCTCTTTCGCACTTCATACCCCGCATTTGCCAGGTGCCGAATCATATCGTCCAGGGAGATTCCTTG
>NZ_JARFPL010000060.1:0-8152 GCF_029167205.1 Candidatus Methanocrinis alkalitolerans | reverse complement strand
AGTCGAAAGAATCAGAACTGCTCGAAGCTGGTTCGAGAGCAAGCAAAGTGTCATTCGAAATGCTATAAAAGAATATATAAAATATCTAAATTATAATGTCTCAGCCACGCTAACTGCGTAAGTCCTATTTTCTATAAAAATGAACTGTGGCCCCGAGACCCTCCCGGCCCGGAGCCTTTCCTTGGATCTCACTCGATGAAGATCGCGGGCCGCCCCGGCTCCGCGTTCCTGCTCTTGCCCATGGGGTCCTCGCCGGGCTCGTCCGCCGAGAGAACATTGACCGGGCAGCAGAAGGCCCGCTCCAGGTACCTCTTCTCTCGGGAGAGGGTGGCGAGCTCGTCGATCTGGAGGGGGTCGGAGGTGAGGACGTGGGCCCCCTTCATCAGCCTCTGGGCGTACTTGGGCGCCTCCTTCTTGTGGCTCGCGACCTCCGGAAGGGCCATCGCCGATTTGATGATAGAACCGACGTCCAGGCTTCCCCCCTCTTTGAGGTCCAGGGCGGCCTTCAGCATCTCCCTCTTCCACGATGGGGTGGTGAAGAGGGTGATCCTCTCGGGCTTTTTGCTCGTTACCCTGAGGATCTCCTCGACGTCGGAGAGGGTCCTCTCCAGGAGGTCCTCGGCCATCTCCGCCCCGGGGTCGATCATATTGGGGTCGGCGACAGGCCACTGGGCCCGGGAGATGTACGCGTCCTTCCCGAAGGCCTTCGCCTCAACGTCAGCCATCTCCTCCCAGATCTCCTCGCAGACGTGGGGGGTGAAGGGCGCCATCAGCCTCACCCAGACGTCGAGGACGGACCGAAGCCGGTTTTTGCCGCCCCGCCTCTGGTACCACCGGATGTCGTTTATCATGTGGTAGAAGGCGCTCTGGACCGCCCTCCTCGTCTGGACCGCCTCCAGCGCCTCTGTCGTCTCGAGGATCCTCCTTGCGAGCATGCTCTCCATCCACCGGTCGATCAGCTCCGGATTTGCCGCCTCGTCGATCTCCTGATCGGCTATGATCTCTCTGGCCAGGTTGTAGAACCGGAGCACCTGCTGCCTCGTCGCCTCGACGCCGTCGTTTCGCCAGTCGGCGTCCTGGGTGTGCTCGGCATTGGAGAGGATGTAGAGCCTCGTCACGTCCGCGCCGTTGGCCTCGACTGCCCGCCGGAGGGTGAGCAGCGGCCCCTTCGACTTGGACATCTTCTTCCCCTCCAGGGAGACGAAGCCGTTGACGGCCATCGCCCTCGGCCATAGGGCTGGCGGGTATATGGCGACGTGATGGTAGAGGAAGAAGAGGAGGTGGTTTGCGACGAGGTCTTTTCCGGAGGAGCGCAGGTCGACGGGGTACCAGTACTCGAAGTCCGCCCGGATATCCCGGACCGTCTCGACGGGTATCCCCGAGAGGTCGGCGACCCTGGTGGCGTCGCCCTTCCCGAGGAATATGTAGTCGAAGAACTCGGGGACTAGGCGATCGATCTTCATCCCGCCGTTGACGTACTTGGCCAGGATGTAGTAGGACATGTAGATGGTGGAGTCTCCAAGGGACTCGATCAGCCACTCCTGGTCCCAGGGCAGGTTCGTCCCCAGCCCCTTCCTTCTGGCGCAGGCCTTGTCCTTCAGCCAGTCGACCTTGTTCTCAAACTCCGTCCTGATCTCCTCGGGGATGAGCCTCATCCCTCCCAGGCAGTCGAGGACCCGCCCCTTCCATTCGGGGTCGGAGTAGTTGAGGAACCACTGATCTTTCACCATCTTGACGACGCACCGGGTCCCGCACCGGCAGATGACGGGGGTCTCGCTGAACTCGTAGAAGACCTCGGCGACGTTTCCATCGATGAGGTCTGACAGGAGCCGGTCTTTGATCTTGGAGACGGCGACACCGGCGTACTTTCCCGTCCTCTCCTTCAGGACGCCGTTATGAAACTCCCGCCGGTAGACGAGCTTTGTAGCCTCCTCGGCCCGGGGATCGTTCTGGTCGACGACCCCCAGCTCGTCGGAGACCTCAACGGCGGGAAACTCGCCGTAGTCGGGGACCTCGATGAGGGAGATGAACTCGATTTTGCGGAGGTCTTCGGTGATCCCGTAGCCGCTGAGGTCTCGATCGTATAGGTCTTTCAGCGCCAGGTAGTCGAAGGGGGCGTGGGCGGGGACGGACATGACGATGCCGCTCCCGTTGTCGGGGTCGACGAAGGTGGCCGGAAGGACGAGGATCTCGTCCTTTGTCAGGGGGTTTTGTAACCGTTTGCCGATGAGGTCGCCGCCCTTCACCTCCCCAATCCTCTCCACCGATCTATCGGTATGGATCAGCTTCTCGTACGCCTCCTGGCTGACGATCCAGGTCTCGTCGCCGACCCGAGCGACGGCGTGGACGACCTCGGGGTTCACCCAGAGGTTGGTGACCCCGAAGACCGTCTCGGGGCGCAACGTGGCGCAGGGGAGGATTCTGTCGCCGAGCCTGAACTTGATGAGGGCGAAGTCGATGATCGTCGCCTCCTCCCCCTTGAGGATGTCGTGGTCCTCCACGGGGTTTTCGTCGTTGGGGCACCACCTTACGGGGTGGCTCCCTTTGGAGACGTACCCGAGGGACCGGAGGATGAAGTACTGCCACTCAATGAACTTCTTGTAGGCGGGGTCCGTCGTCGTGAACTCCCGCCTCCAGTCGATGGAGTAGCCGATGGACTCCATCGCCGACTTCGACTCCTTCCGGAAGTAGTCGACGATCGCCTGGGGGGTCGTGAGGGTTGCGAATACCTCCGGCGGGATGTCGTGGTGCTCGGTGTAGACCTTCTCGATCTCAGGATCACGATTCTTTACAAGCTCTGAGAGGCCGACGATGGGCGTTCCGGTGACGTGAAAGCCCATGGGGAAGAGGACGTTCTCGCCCCTCATCCTTCGATACCGCGCGACGACGTCGCCGATGGTGAAGGTTCGCGTATGGCCTGCGTGGAGGTTTCCATTGAGATAAGGGTAAGGTATCGTTATGAAGAACTTCTTCTCATCTTTCGGCTCCGCCGAGAAGACCCCTTCCTCCGACCACTTTCGCTGCCACTTCGATTCGATCTTCGATGCAGAATAATCTTGCAGCAAAATCGTATCCTCCCTGCAGGTCAGAGGGACCTCTCCTCGGCCACCATCTTCTCCATCCTCTTTACCGCCTCGGCGATCCTCTCCGTCGGCTGGGTGACAGAGAACCGGACATATCCCTCGCCGTAGTCGCCGAAGCCGACGCCGGGGGTGGCCACGATCCCGAGTTTGTCGATCAGCTTCCTCGTATAATCCTTGGATCTTCCGCCGGTCCAGGCCCAGAGGTAGAAGGTAGCCTCGGGCTTCTCCACCTCTAGGCCGATCTTAAAGAGCCCTTCATAGAGGAGCTCCACCCTCTCCCTGTAGGTCGCCCTCATCTTGGCGGCGATCTCTTTCGAGCTTCTAAGGGCCGCGATCCCGGCGTCCTGGACGGCTCCGAAGTTGCCGGAGTCGATGTTGCTCTTGACGTTTCCTATCCCCCGGATGATCTCTTCGTTTCCGACGACGAAGCCCACCCTCCAGCCGGTCATGTTGCAGGTCTTGGATAGGGAGTGAAACTCGACGGCCACCTCCCGCGCCCCCTCAACCTCCAGGATCGATGGCGGCCTCTCGTCTCCGAAGTAGACCTCGGAGTAGGGGTTGTCATGGAGGACGATGAGGTTGTTATCCGTTGCGAAGTCCACAAGCCTCTTGAAGAAGGCGACGTCTGCGCAGGCTCCCGTGGGATTGTTGGGGTAGTTGAGGAAGACCAGCCTTGCCTTTCGGGCGACGTCGGAGGTTATGGAGTCCAGGTCCGGGAGAAATCCCCGCTCCCTCTTGAGGGGCATGATGACGGGGACGCCCCCGGCAAATTCGATGGCGGTCTTGTAGACGGGGTAGGCCGGGTCGGGGATGAGGGCGAGGTTTCCGGGGTTGAGGAAAGCCAGGGGGGCGTGGGCTATCCCCTCCTTGGAGCCGATGAGGGCCAAAACCTCCGACTCGGGGTCGAGGTCCACGCCGAAGGTCTCTTTGTACCAATCGGCTGCCGCCGTCCGAAACTCCATCTTCCCCTCGTAGGAGGGGTACTGGTGGTTTTCGGGGTTCTTTGCCGCGTTGCAGAGGGCTTCGATGATATTTTGAGGTGTGGGGAGGTCAGGATCGCCTACCCCCAGGTCGATTACGTCCACCCCTTTCTTCTGAGCCGCAAGCTTCGCCCTGTCGATGGCGGCGAAGGGGTATGGTGGGAGGGATTTTATCCGATCAGAGTACATGGAATATTATCTCCATCAGCGGTATACATCCACGATGCTGCCAGCGCCCGGATCTAACCAGGGTCGCTGGGCGGCGTCTGTCGCGAGATAGTAACTGTCACGTTGTATATAAGATTAGAGGAGTAGATGATCGAGATCGAAGATCTGACCTCCTGGATCCCCAGGGAGGTCGCGGAACTTTATAAGAAAGAGGGGATTAGAGAGCTCTATCCGCCCCAGAGCGAGGCCATTGAGAGGGGTCTTCTTGAGGGGAAGAGCCTCCTCGTCTCGGTCCCCACAGCCGCAGGAAAGACGATGCTGGCGGAGCTGGCCATGCTGAAGGCCGCTCTTTCGGGGAAAAGGTCCCTCTACATCGTCCCTCTCCGGGCCCTCGCATCGGAGAAGCAGGCCGCATTCTCTCGTTTTTCCGATCTGGGCATCAGGGTGGGTCTATCCAGCGGCGATATGGAGCGGCGGGATGAGTACCTGGGAAGAAATCAGATCATCGTCGCCACCTCGGAGAAGGCCGACTCCCTCATCAGAAACGGAGCCCGGTGGATCCGGGACCTCTCGGTCCTGGTAGTCGACGAGATCCACCTCCTCGACTCGCCGAACCGGGGGCCGACCCTGGAGATGACGATAACCAAGCTCATGAGCCTCAACCCTGGGATGCAGGTCCTCGGCCTATCCGCGACGGTCGCCAACGCCCGGGAGGTGGCGTCCTGGCTCGGAGCCGACCTCGTCGAGAGCCGGTGGAGGCCTGTGGAGCTGAAGGAGGGGGTGATCTGCGACGGCGTCCTCCACTTCCCCGGTGAGACGGCCTCGATCCCCTCCCGCCGGGACGACCTCGTCGACCTCGCCCTCGACACCATGAACCAGAAGGGTCAGATGCTGATCTTCGAGAGCAGCAGGCGTAACGCCGAGGCGACGGCCTCAAAGCTCGCCAAGACCTTCTCGAAGGGGGAGGGGGGTTTGGGGAGGGACGGATCGCGCCTCTCGGAGAAGGTCCTGGCCACCGGTGAGAGCGAGACGGCGAGGAAGCTCGCCGAGTGCGTCAGGGGCGGCGTCGCCTTTCACCATGCAGGACTTCTCCCCGAGCAAAGGGCGATCGTCGAGAGGGGGTTTCGCTCCGGAGATATCAGGGTTATAGCCTCGACCCCCACCCTCGCCGCGGGGCTGAACCTTCCGGCGAGGAGGGTTCTCATAAGAAGCTACAGAAGGTACGAGGGGGCGAGGGGGATGGTGGCGATCCCCGTCATGGAGTACCGGCAGATGGCGGGCCGCGCCGGAAGGCCCGGCCTCGACCCCCGGGGCGAGGCGTTCCTAATGGCCAAGAGCGACGCAGAGACGAGGGACCTTTTGGAGCATTACGTCCAGGGCGAGCCTGAGGAGATCTTCTCGAAGCTCGCCATGGAGCCTGCTCTGAGGACCCACCTCCTCTCCACCATGGCGACGGGCTTTGCGAAGAGCGCCGAGGAGCTACAGAAGTTCGTCGCCTCCACCTTCTACGCCCACCAGCAGGACTCCTGGCACCTGGACGCCACCATCGAGAAGGTCCTCGATTTTCTCATCGAGAGCGGTATGATCGATCCAGATCTGCGGCCGACCCCCCTGGGGGAGCTGGTATCGAGGCTCTACATCGACCCCCTCACCGCCAGGATCGTCGTCGATAACCTCCGGGCGAAGGAGAAGATCACGGACCTCACCCTCCTCCACCTCATCACCATGACCCCGGATATGGACACCCTATACGTCCAGGCCTCCGACGGCTGGATCGAGGAGTTCATCCACCAGCACTACGGCGAGCTCTGTTTCGAGGAGAACTTCGACTGGATGATGAGGGAGGCGAAGACCGCTGCCCTCCTCCTCGACTGGATATCAGAAGAAGAGGAGGAGAGGATCGCCGACCGGTTTCGGGTCGGGCCCGGGGACATCAGGAGGGTTGCGGAGACCGCCGAGTGGCTGATGCATTCGGCGGGCCGTCTCTCCGAGCACCTAGAGCTGGGTTCCACCTTCAAGATATACCAGCTTGAAAAGAGGATCCACTACGGCGCGGGCCCCGACCTTTTGGGCCTCCTGGACCTGAAGGGGGTAGGGAGGGTGAGGGCAAGAAAGCTCCACCGTGCCGGGTACACCAGCCTCGATAAGTTGAGGGGAGCGAAGCTCTCCGATCTGGCCGAGATCCTCGGCCCCAGGATCGCCGAGAAGGTCTTCGAACAGCTCAGGGGCGGCGGAGGGGGAGAACCGTTATGACGACTCCGTCACCCTCTCCCCTCCTAGATGATGCGGTCAGATGAGAAGTTGGATGATCAATGGAGATAAATCTCGGTGGCATAGTGCCACTATCTACCCTGGACTGGACGGGGATATCCGCGGCGGTCATCTTCATGAGGGGCTGCCCCCTACGCTGCCCCCACTGCCATAACGCCCACCTCCAGTCCGGAGAGACGCTGGAAGATATAGAGAAAATTAAAAAGAAGATCGATGAGGCCGGGCCGTTCATCAGCGGCGTTATCCTCTCCGGCGGCGAGCCGCTGGTACAGCTCGCGGCCTGCCGGGCGGTGGCCGGCCACGCGAAGGTGTTGGGCCTATTGGTCGGGGTCGAAACCTGCGGATATTTTCCTGACCGGCTGGCCGAGATCATCGAAGAGGGGCTGGTGGATATGGTATTTCTCGATGTCAAGGAGGCGTTGAAGGACCCCGAGTACGAGAGGGCGACCGGCCGAAAGGGCGTGGCGCCCCGGGTCGCCGAGAGCCTCCGCCTCTGCATGGAAGCGAAAGTCCCCCTGGAGGTGAGGACGACGGTCTTTCCCAACATGCCCTCCATTGACGGCCTGTTGGAGATCGCAGAGCTCTTGAGGGACCTGGCGGTCGGGTCGATGACCCTCCAGCAGGGGCGTCCGAGCGAAGGGGAGAAGCCCTTCGACTCGGTTCCCATAAAGTTGCTCACAATCGCGGCTCAGACGATGAAGGAGCGGCGCGGGATCGACGCCACGGTAAAGAAGGGGCCTCTCCCCTCCCGGTCCCGCCCCTACCAGACGGAGCTATTCCAGATATGTCAGCTGCGAAAGCCTCATCCAGTGATGCGAAAAGATCCGAAGATAGAAGATCAAGATCATAAAACGGGTGACCAGAGTTGAAGATCATAGCCTTTGTGGGGATGCCCGGCTCCGGCAAGTCGGCGGCCGCGGACGTCGCCCGGGATTTGAAGATACCCGTCGTCGTCATGGGCGACGTCATCCGGGAGGAGGCGGCCCGGCGAGGCCTTCCCCCCACCGACAAAAACCTGGGGGCCGTGGGAAACGATCTCAGAGATAAAGAGGGCCCCTCCGCCATCGCCGCCCGGTGCCTTGCGAAGATCCGGGCCACCGGCGCCCCCGTGGTCGTCGTCGAGGGGATCAGGAGCAAATTCGAGGTGGACCTATTCAGGAAAAGCTCCGATGACTTCGAACTCGTCGAGGTGTACGTCCCCGACGAGATCCGCCTCGCCCGGATCGCCTCCCGGGGGAGGTCCGACGACGCAAACGAGTCCGACCTCGCAAAGGCGGTGGCCGACCGAGACGCCCGGGAGCTCTCCTGGGGGATGGGCGAGGCGATCCGGGCGGCGGATTTGAGGATCGAGAACTCGGGGGGGGTGGAGGAGTTTTGGGGGAGGGTGAGGGAGGTGCTGGCTGGGGGATGAAGGATGGGGGAGGTTTTTTAAGGTCCTGCTGTTGAAAGAAAGCTTCTTCAGAACGAATTTAAGCGCTTTTGGATTTTCGGGTAGTGTACTCGTTTCATTGAATTGGCACCCCGAATGTCATCAGTTCTTTGATGGTCCAGACGTGATCAACGAGTCCTTCAGCCATCGCGGGAGTTCTCTGCATCCATCTCTTTCTACCTTGATTGACCTCTAACCTCAGAGACTTATGAGGTTTGACG